>NZ_DASYCH010000073.1:0-2048 GCF_036500295.1 Puia sp.
TGGTAGATGCGGATATTGGCCTTTTGGAAGTCCGCCGCCGTGCAGGTGGGGATGTTCACGAAGGTCTGGGGGTTCCGGTCCACCAGGTGGAACCAACTGCTCTGCACCTGTACCATGAGGCGATGTCCTTTTTTAAAGGTATGATCGACCTCATTGATATCGAAGGCCACTTCCGTCACCTGTCCCGGCACGAGTGGTTCGGGTTTTTCGAAGCTGTTGCGGAATTTGCAGCGGAAGACCTCGGCCCTTACCAGGCGTTGGTAGCCGGCGGGCAGCTTTGCTGTGCTGCCTTCTTCATTTGCGGGGAGGACGTCGATCAGTTTGACGATGAGGTCGGCGTCGGTGCCGGAGGAAGAGAGAAAAATATCGGCTTTTATCCGGCCGGTGACCGTCAGGTCTTCCGTTAAGGGTGCGCCCCGGTAGACCAGTACATCCGGTCGTTGGGCGGCAAAGCGCTGGTCGGTGACGATGTATTGATTGTCGCGCCGTTCATGGATGCCGTCGATATAGGGGACCGGGTGGGCCGGATCGCTGGTGTATTCGTCGAAGGCGGCGGCGGGTGTGCCGGTGTTTGCCGTGGGCAATTTTATGGACAGTCCGTTGCAGGGCTGCAGGAAGAACTTCACTGGTTTGGCGTCCGCCGGGGGCCAGGTGGAATAGGTCTTCCATTTGTTGGAGCCTGTTTCGAAGACAGTTGCTTCGGGCAGGGAGAGGGTGTCCTTATCTTTTAGGTAGAAGTTGAAGAATTTTGTTTCGATGTTGTGATAGTATTCGTTGACGTTTTGTCCGAAGTCGAGGGGGCCAAACTTATTCCAGGTTGCGCTGCCCCAGCCTCCGTGTGTCCACGGGCCCATGATGATATGGTTGTCGTTCTTTGGGGATTGGCGTTCGATGGCCTCATAGGTTCTGAGCGACCCGAACATATCTTCCGCGTCGAACCAGCCGCCGACCACCAATACGGCGGGGCGGATATTCTTCAGATGGGTGCGGATATTCCGGGCTTTCCAATAGGCGTCATAGGTAGAGTGGCCGAGGTATTCGTTCCAGATCTTTCCCTTGTTGTTGAAATATTCGGGGTTATTGGTGTTTTTCAGCGGGCCGAGGTCAAGGAAGAACTGGTAGGCGTCGTCTTTCATATCGGCCTTGAAGATATTGCGGCCATAGTCTTTTACCGGCTGTGGGCGTGGAACGTCGAAGAAGTTGTCGAAGTCAAAATTATCGAGCAGGAAGAAGGCTCCGTTGTGATTGGCGTCATCGCCGATGAATTCGTCGGTGACGGGCGCCTGGGGGGAGACGGCTTTGAGGGCGGGGTGTGCATCCGGCAGGGAGGCGGAGGCATAAAATCCGGGATAGGAGACGCCCCAGATCCCGACGCGGCCGTTGTTGTTATTGGCGTTTTTTAAAAGCCAGTCGATCGTATCCCAGGTATCGGAGCTTTCATCGGTTTCCTGTTTGGATCTCTTTCCTTCCCTGGCCGGGGTCATCTCCTGAAATTCGCCTTCGCTCATATACCGGCCCCGTACGTCCTGGTAGACGAAGATATATTTCTCCTGCATTAGCTCGCGGTTGGGCCCCAGGGACCGGCGGTAGAGGGTATCTCCATAGGGGCCGGCCGAATAGGGCGTCCGCTCCATCAAAAAGGGATAGCGGTGGCTGTGATCTTTTGGCGAATAGATAGCCGTATAGAGTTTTTTGCCATCCCGCATGGGGATATCGACTTCCTGTTTGTCGTAATTTTCTTTTACGAAATTATCCGGTTGGCGGCGATCCTGGGCCGGCAACAGGGAGGGAAGCAATAAAAAAAGAAAGAGATACCGTTTCATACCAGGATTATTTCATACCAGGATCATTTTAGTACCGGCAGGATGATCTTTGACGGATGATCGCTGTCATGGTAGACCTTGATGGTTTCTTTTGTGAAATCGCTGTCATCGGCGGTATAGATGTCCACGAATTTCTGCGGGTTGCGGTCCACCAGCGGGAACCAGGAGCTTTGGATCTGGATCATCAGGCGATGGCCTTTTTTGAAGGTATGCGCAACGTCCGGC
>NZ_DASYCH010000074.1:0-2856 GCF_036500295.1 Puia sp.
ACATGAATACTCCCGAACTAAAGAATAACTACGACGCGCTAAGCGCCGACCTGACCGGCAGCGGGTGGGTGCAGGGAGTGGCCGCCTCGTCCATGGACATCAACGATTTTGACAATAACACCGTTCCGTCCTGGCGCGGCAAGCGGGCCGACATGCCGGCCTACTTTTTCCACCCTGTCGTGGTCACGCGGGATTTCGGCGCCACCATCGGCTGGACCATCCTGCAGGGCCGGGATTTTTCCCGCCAGTATGGTACCGACAGCAGCGCCGTGATCCTCAACGAAGCCGCCGTAGCCCTCATCGGCATCAAAAATATCGTCGGGGAGATCATCACGTTCAATGATCACGAGTTCCACGTCATCGGCGTCGCGAAGAACATGATCTCCAATTCCCCCTACGACCGCATCGACCCCACGGCCTTTCTCGGCAGCGGCTACCACAGCGTGATCACGCTTCGTCTTCGTCCCGGCGCCCCGGCTCACACCGCGCTGAGCCGCATCGAACCGATCTTTAAAAAACACAACCCCGCCAGTCCCTTCCTCTATCATTTTGTCGACGACGTCTATGGCGCCAAGTTCGAAGCCGAACAACGCATCGGCAACCTCGCCACCGTCTTCGCCACCCTGGCCATCTTTATCTCCTGTCTCGGGCTCTTCGGGCTGGCCGCTTTCATGGCCGAACAACGCACCAAGGAGATCGGCGTCCGCAAGGTGCTCGGCGCAACGCTCCTCAGCCTCTGGGGCCTGCTGTCGAAAGATTTTCTGAAGCTAACGGTCCTGTCCATCCTCATTTCCGTACCGCTTGCCTACTATGGCATGCACCAATGGCTGCAGGGCTATCAATACCGGGCGGCCCTGTCCTGGTGGATCTTCGCCGCCGCCGGCGCGGGCCTTATCGCGATCACCCTGCTGACGATAAGCTACCAGAGCCTAAAGACGGCCCTCATGAATCCCGTAAAAAGTTTAAGATCGGAATAGTATGCTCAAAACCCATCTCATCCTCGCCTGGCGCCACCTCAGCCGCAGCAAAAGCTCGGCCGCCATCAATATTGCCGGCCTCAGCATCGGCATGGCCATCGCCCTGGTCATCGGCCTCTGGATCATCGACGAGATCAGCTTCGATCACTACGCCCCCCATCATCAACGCCTCGCCGCCGTCATGGGCAATGCCTATGACTTCGACGCCACCCGCGACGATCAATTCGGGACGGACAACGTTATTTCGGTGCCGCTCGGCAAAGCCCTCGGCGGCGAATACAAGACGCTGTTCACGCGTACCGCCGCCACCGACTTCGGAACGGGCGGAAGCCACCTGTTCAGCTATGGCGATAAGCCGGTCAGCGGGATCGCGCTGGCGGCCCAGGCGGACCTCCCCGGGATGTTCGGCTTCCGGATGATCACCGGCCGCGACGACGCCACAAAGGACCCGTCCACCGTCATCATCTCCCAATCCCTCGCCACCGCACTCTTCGGCAATGACAATCCGGTAGACAAAACGGTACGGATGGACAACAATACCGACTATCGCATCGGCGGGACCTATGCGGATCTCCCTCAGAATACCACCTTTCACAACCTTCAGGCCGTCCTTCCCTGGGACAACAAGAACAACGACTACCGATCCAAAAACACCAACTGGAATGACCATAACAGCCATATGTATGTCGAACTGGCGCCCGGCATTACCGCCGAACAGGCCACGGCCCGCATAAAAGCACTCCCCACGCCCCATATCAAAACATTACACGAAGAAGCGATGATCTATCCGCTGGACAAGGCGTATCTCTATAACGAATTCAAAAGGGGCAAACCCGACGGCGGCCGGATCACGATGGTCTGGCTCTTCGGCATCATCGGCGCATTCGTGCTCCTGCTGGCCTGCATCAACTTCATGAATTTAAGCACGGCCCGCAGCGAAAAACGCGCAAAAGAGGTCGGCATCCGCAAGACCATCGGCTCCGGGCGGTCCCAACTCATCAGGCAATTCCTCAGCGAATCGGTACTCATCGCCGGCATCGCGCTGGTGATCGCCCTGCTCCTCGCCGAAGCTTCTCTACCCTTCTTCAACAACCTCTCGGGAAAGCAAATGGCCATTCCCTGGGATAACCTGCTCTTTCTCCTCGCAACGCTCGGCTTCACGATGCTCACGGGGCTTCTCGCCGGCAGTTACCCGGCCTTCTATCTCTCGGCGTTTAAACCCATCAGGGTCCTCAAAGGCGCGATTAAAACCGGCAAGGCAGCCTCTCTCCCCCGCCAGGTCCTCGTCGTATTGCAATTTACCGTCTCGCTGACGCTCATCATTGGCACCACCATCGTCTTCCGGCAGATCCTACACACCCAGGACCGCCCGGTGGGCTATAACCGCGAAGGGTTGTTCACCGTCGCCATGAACACGCCCGATCTCAACAAACATTACGAAGCCCTCCGCACCGAACTCATCCAGAAAGGTCTTGCCGCCGACGTCGCGGCCGCCGACTTTATGCCCACCAGCTACCTCAATGACAACGTCCTGGACTGGAGCGGAAAACGACCCGACCAGCAGACCCTGGGGTTCCGCAACATCGACATCACCCCCGACTTTGGCAAGACCATCGGCTGGACCATTACCCGCGGCCGCGATATGTCCCGCGACTTTGCCACCGACAGCAACGCCGCGATCCTCAATGAAAAAGCAGCCGAGGCCATCGGCCGCAAAGACCCCATCGGCATGACCGTGAAATTGCACGGCAAGGCCTACACGGTCGTCGGCGTCGCCGCCGATATGGTCAATAACAGTCCTTACGACACCGTCGAGCCCGCGGTCTTCGTCGGCGGCGGCTGGATCTATCAGATCCATGTCCGGATCAAGCCCGGCCTC
>NZ_DASYCH010000075.1:0-69682 GCF_036500295.1 Puia sp.
AGAATTGATCAGGTTTCGCGCATAATAAGTTTTTAGACTGTAAAATTGCGAATAGTTAGAATCGGTGTGGCTGTACTGATAATACGCCCGAGCCTCCAATCCCTTCCAGATACAGTAGCGCAGCCCTAGGTTGATCCGGTAGTCATTTAGATGAACGACATTATCCGCATTCCTCAGCTCATCCAGGGGCCTGTTATGCCAGTCCAGCAACTGTCCACCACCCACTGTATCAGCATAGGGTATTCGAAGTCCATTGGCCACAGGCAGTGGAGCTCCATGGGCATTCGCCAGTTGAGCATAGGGATACGTAACGTCGCTGATGCCTGGGTTATTCAAATAAGTAGTGCTGCCGGCAAAAACCAGGCTGGTGGTCAGCTCCAGTTTCTTTGGCACCAGCGTATAACTATTATTTCCCAGTAGCGTGATACGGTCATAATCGTTATGCGTCAGATTGGTCAGATTCCGGTCATAGCCCGCAGACAGGTAATACTGGTCCTTTTCATTGCCCCCGGAAAAGCTCAATGCATACTGGCTGTTCAGTCCGCGCCGGTAAAAATATTTGTTCAGATCATTCCGCGTATCTATCCGCCGCAACATGGATATCTGCGAATTGGCTTGTTCCTCCGTAAGCATACCCTGCTTTGCTTTGTTCAACAACTCCACCACCGGGGTTACCGCCAGATACTGCGGATTCAAGAGATATCCGGTATAATAGCCGTTATTAAACAGGAATTGCTCGATATCAATATAATCATTCGACGATAAGATCGGCAGGTAAAACAAATTCACCCGCTGACTCCCCGTCTGACTCGTCGTAAAACTGATCCGCTTCCCCTCACCAGCCTTCGCCTTCTTCGTCGTGATCACGATCACCCCATTGCCCGCAAACGCCCCCCAGATCGCGGCAGCCGCCGCATCCTTCAAAATCGTGATACTCTCCACATCCGCCGGATTGATATTGTTGATATCGCCGTTATACGGAAAATTATCCACCACGATCAGTGGATTGGGATTGCCATAGATCGTACTCCGGCCGCGGACGGAAATGCTGGCAGAATTATTCCCTGTCGATAGATTCTTATTAAAGATCACCCCACTCGTCACCCCATCAATATGATCCAGAATATTCGGCGCCACCCGGCGATTCAACAGATCATTGTCGACTTCATCAAACGACCCTGTCGTCCGCAGCTTCCGCTGATCCTGATATCCCGTATGCACCACCACCGCCTCCAACGTCCCCGCCCGCGACTGCATCTGAACCGTGATATCCTTCCCCGGCTCCGGCAACGCCATCTCCTTGTCCTCATAAGCCACCATGCTAAACACCAGATGCGCACCCGCATAACGGACCCGGATATCAAACTCCCCATTGTCCCTGCTCACCGCATCACCCTCCCCCACAACATGGATCGACACCCCACCCATGGGATCCCGGTTCTCATCATAGACCCAGCCATGCACCTGCCGGTCCTCCTTCGCCTTCGGTTTAATGGAAATAAAATGATTCGCCGTATTCAGCTCGTACAACAAAGGCTGATCCCTGAAACAAAGCTCCAACACCACCTGGATCGTCTCATTTGTGACGGAAAAACTTACCGGCCGGCTGATCTGCGGCCAATCACCCTCACCGACATACGTAAATCCCGTCTTGTCGTGAATATCATCCAGTACTTTTTGAAGGGGAGCATTCTTCTCGGTTAAAGAAATGCGAATAGCAGACTGACAATAGGCTAGTCGGCTTTTAATCAGGAATGGCAAGAGTAGACAGACAGTCAGTTTCAGCGACCTCATTAACCGAGTTGGTTTATATAACTAAAGTTACAGCCTACAAATCATGAATAAATATAAAATAAATACTTATTTCTTATTTACCCAGGACAGTAGGCTGTAACTGATGGACTCGGTTCAATGGTTATGGACAATATGCTCTAACGTGTGACTTTTACTATTTGGGAACTACCCGCATTTCCAACTGCGTTGAATCTAAAACCTAAAGGCTGAAACTGACTGAAATTCTCGCTCAAACCCTTCTCTCTCGATACAGACCCCGACACTTTCGCGCTCGAAGCATTTTGATCACATTGTATCTCAACGTTATAATACCGTGATAAAACGCGCATCACCACATACATGGACTCATTCGTAAACCGGAAATATCCTTTCTTCCACGCCATCACCTCATCTACATCAACCTTGCGAACATCGATATCTCCCGTTGAAGGATAAGCTATCACCGCCTGCTGACCAGGCTTTAAAATGGCCTTGTTCGATCCAATTTCCATCTCCACAGAGCCATCGATCAGCGTCGTCCTGCTCACCGGCTCATCGGCATACGCTCTTACGTTGAAGTTCGTACCCAACACATTCACCTCCGCATCCTTGATCAGCACCCGAAAAGGCCGCCCGCCTTTCGGTGAAACTTCAAAATAAGCTTCGCCCGACAACTCCACTACCCTCTCGGAGCCACTAAAGGTCTCCGGATATTTCAAGATGGAAGCCAAATTCAACAATACCCTGCTTCCATCCGCAAGAACCACTTCCTTTTGCGCGCCTCCACTCGGATTCACCACCGTCTTCGTCATCGCCGGCAATTCAGGCCGGTTATGCGCTATCTTCGACGAACCCTGCTGTGTATACCATATCGCCCCCGCTCCCAACAACACCACAACCGAAGCCGCAGCGATCCATGCTTTACGCGCAACCATAGAAACTGTCTTACCCCGGCTCAAACGCCGCAGAATAGACCGATTCTCCCCAGTCACCCCGATCAGCATTTCTTCTCCCTTCGCCGCACGATCCAATTTTCCTTCCAATTGCTTCCTCCATTCCGCCGCAGGGGTCAATCCCGCAACATCCCACTGCTCATGCAACGCCTCATGCTCATCCGCGATCTCATTCAACTCCTCCAGCGTCGCACCTCTCAGCCATTGCAAAAAAATCGCATATTCTTCCGGGGTATAATCCCCCTTGACGAAATGAGCGACAAATTGCCTGGCTTCCTTTAAATTCATAACATAAGGTGTTACTATATAAAGACACTTCCCGAACCTCCGGGGATACCTCGACCCACAAATTTTTTTAAGATTTTTTTAAGCCCGCAACCTGAAAGGTCTCAAAACTCGAAAAGAGAAAGAAAAACGAACAAAAGCACCGTCATCTCCCCATGTTCATTCAAATACTGACGCACAAACGCCGTAGCAGCATACAACTGCTTCTTCACCCCAGCCCTGGAGATATTCAGCTGAGTCGCGATCTCATCCAGGCTGAGACCATCATCTATGCTCATTTTCAACACTTTACGCCGCCCTGGCGGCAGCTTATCGATCGCCTCCTGGGCGATCCGGTAATATTGCTTGAACAAGATCTCACTCTCCAGGTCATCCCCCGCCTGCTCCGGCAACGCCTCCAGTTCCTTCACCTTCTGCTGCACCCTCAAACTCCGCAGATAATTAAAGACCACATTCCGGGTGACAAGAAAAAGATAACTCTTCACCGATTCCACCTTCGCCAGATGCCCGCGCTTCTCCCAGATCCGGACAAATACATCCTGGGTCAACTCGGCCAGACCGTCACCGGAAGACTCGAATAGACCAATGTATCGTTGGACATAACCGTAATAGCGGGTATAAAAGATCCTGAACGCATCCCGATCCCCCTGGGATATCTGCCTGAGCAGTTCTGGTTCATTATGGATTTCATCAAAAGGCACGGTTCTTCGATGTTGATTTGGAGGTAAAGCAATTCCCGGACACGAAAAGGGTTTCAATTGTCAACATAGTAATAAGGGGTTCTTCGCTAAAAATAACGAGATATTCCCGTCTGGCGACCATTTTCCCGGCTTTTTGGTGATAATTTTCCACCCAAACAGGCCCCAGGGTCTATCCACCTCCTCGTAATATCTATTTTATCATCCGCTTTTTTCCTTTTTCATCCGTGATCTCGATCGATACCACCGGATCGCTCCATTCCACAAAACGGCCCGACTGCGACAGAAAGGACTCCCCATAATGGAATTCCTCCCTTCGCACCTTCCCATTCCGAAGCCGCACGGCCGCCGTTTGATCCCCCGGCAGCAATGGGATCAGCCTGCCTCCTTTCCGCTCGCCGAAAACCATCAACGGCCCCCTGTTCTGCCCCGCCGCCAACATCACATGCCCCCCCGCCCCACTGATTTTCACAAGCGCCTTCCCATCCCCCGGAATATAGATCCCGCTTTGCACGATCGTCTCCGCACTGAACCCGCCTTTGCCATCCCCCTTCAGGAAAAGTCCGTTCAGAGCATCATACCGGCCCGAACTGACGTCCGTACCATAGTCATTGCCGTTAATAACGATATCCAGGTTCCCATCGTGATCGAAATCGCCTGCCACCATCCCGTTGAGCACCGACAACTGCGCCTGCATCGGCAACGGGATCATCGTAAACTTGCCGCCGCCATCGTTCCGGAACAGGCAACTGCGAAACTGATTCGCTTCCAGCACAACCGCTCCCTGCCGCTGCTCCGGCGTCAGGACCTCATCCATCGTCGCCACCGCATAGGATTTATAGGTGGGGAAACGCGTACGCATAGAGGTCATCTGGCGAAGAAGATCATCCCTCGAGATAGCCGGGAATTCACGGGAGTTCCCCTGCTGATCGGGTAAATAAAGGGACGGGATCATATCATAGACGCCGTTCTTGTCGAAATCCTTCCCATATACCCTGACAGGTTTTTCCTTCGTCCCCCGGTAATAGGAATTCAACCCAAGATTACCGACAACATAGTCGATATCCCCATCATTATCGAAATCTCCCGCGACAATGCTGTTCCACCATCCCCTCTCCTCACTCACCCCCGTCCCGGCGGTGATGTTCTTCAACACCCCATGATCATTGTGGAACACGGTCAGCGGCATCCACTCCCCTGCCAGCAAAAGATCGGGCCAGCCATCATTGTCGACATCGGTCCAGAGCCCGTCACAGACCATGCCGATCGATTGCAGCCCGGGCGCCACACCGGCCGTTACATTCGTAAACCGGACATGCCCGCCCTGCGATTCATTCCGGTATACAAAGCTCGACACCGGCCGCGGATAATGTCCCGGGTCCACCCTGCCACTGATAAAAAGATCGGGTTTGCCATCATGATCGTAATCGGCCGCACGCACACAGAATTTACTCGTAAAATTCTCCGGCAACGCATCGGGCTGCAACACAAAATGCCCCTTGCCGTCATTCAGATAGAACCGGTCCCGGTAAGCCTTGCTGTTCTCCTCATTCTCATAGCCGCCGCCGGCAATATAGAGGTCGGGATACCCATCGCCATTGGCATCGAAGAGCAGCAGACCTTCATCGTCACAGGTCTTCGCCAGCGCAACAGGGTCCTCCACGAGTTTCGATTGCACGAAGTTCCCGCCCTGTCCCTGCAGGAACACCTGCGCGCTGTGCCCGGCCGATCCGCCCACGATCATATCCTCCAGTCCGTTGCCGTCGATATCGCCAACGGCGATACCGGGGCCGTATTCGGAAAATTTATGGGGTAACAGTCGCTGAACGTTAAAATCAATATAATCCCGCTCCTCATGCCGGTAATGAATGCCAAGGCTGTCGGTAATGTTCCGGAACAATGCCCCGGAAGCAAGACCCGGCTTATCCGCCTCATACGGCATCCCCGCATTTTTTATATCCACCTTTACCACCTGGTCCACCGGCACGCTTCGGATCAGCTGCATCCTACCATTCGGCCATTTCACGACCAGCGAATCCACCACTCCTATCCGGCCAAGCCCGAAATGCGGAAGGTCGGCGATCGTCGATAAATATCCCCGGTAAGGGTTATTCTCATACACCTGCTGCCGGCCATGATCATAGTGGAGTTCCACCACCGCCCCAAATCCTTTCCGGTTCAGGCTGTCACCGGTAAGGGCCACCTCCAGAAAATGCGATTCATCCGGCGATTTCTCCCTCGCCATATTCCGGTACACCTGCGCCTCGTCGTTGATATTGTTGATGACGACATCGAGATCCCCATCCCCATCCAGGTCCGCATAAGCGGCGCCATTGGAGAATCCCGGCGTCGACAGCCCCCAGTCGCGGGATACATCGGTAAAGGTCAGATCTCCATTGTTGCGGAATGCAAAATTCCGGATGCGAACCTGTGGTATCTGATCGAGGATATACTGCTTCGACGCCAGGTTGTTGGACTGTTTCATGAACATGACAAAGTCATGATCCGTGATGTCCTTCGGATAACCGCCCGTGACGATGATATCCCGCTTGCCGTCATTGTCGAAATCGGCAACCAGCGGCGTCCAGCTCCAATCCGTTTCGGCGATCCCGCCAAACCAGCTGATCTCACTGAAAACAGGGTCGCCGATCGAATCCAAACCATTGACCCTCCTCCCCTGATTCAACTGCAGACTATTCCTGACATATTGATACTGATAGCCATAGTTGTCGGTGTTTTGATAAATAAGATAATTCGAAGCGTTGAGGAACATCTTCTTCCGGTAGTTATCCGGCGGGTTCATATCCAACTCCACTACATCGGGCAATCCGTCATTGTTGATATCCTGGATATCCTGCCCCATCCCATTGGCAGACGTATGTTTAAAATAGGTTTTCACCTCATCGGTAAACGTCCCGTCATGGTTGTTGATGTACAGGATATCGTCGCCGATAAAATCATTGGTCACATAAATATCCTTCCATCCGTCTCCATTGATATCGGCAATGGTGGCCGCATGCCCCAATCCCTCGATCGTGATCCCCGCCTGCCGGCTTACATCATGGAACACCGGATGTCCCAGGGAGTCATTCCGGTCATTCCGGTACAACCGGCCGGTGCTCGGAAAACTCCCGTCCGTGATCCTCGCCCGGAAAACATTGGCATTGTATCCCTTCGGGATCTCATTGACCGTTAGATACATGTCCAGGTCGCCGTCGTTATCATAATCGAAGAAGGCAGCCATCGTGGAATAGAGGGTGTCGGCCAAGCCATATTCCGCCGCCATCTCCTTGAAATGAGGCACCCCCTGTGCATCCACTCCCTGGTTGACATAAAGCAGATTGGTCCGCTGCCGTGGATCCGGCTTCATATTCGCACAGAGATAGATATCCGGCAGACCGTCATTGTTGATGTCGACGATCGATACGCCTCTGAACCACTCCCCATTACCGCCGACTCCCGCAACATCTGTGATATCCTCGAAGTGGAAATTACCCTTGTTCAGATACAGCTTATTCGGGACCATGTTCCCCGTAAAATAAATGTCCTGCAGCCCATCTCCATTGAGATCACCGATGCCAACCCCGCCGCCATTGTAGATATTGGTCATATCCATCGGGTTGACACTGTCGTTCTCGACGATCTTGTTATTGAAATGGATCCCGGACTCGTTAGGGTCCACCCGTTTCAACAGGGGGCTATGGCCCTTACACGCTGCAAATACAAGGATACAAAAGGCCGCCGCGGCCTGCGCGAGCCGTTTTTCAAATGCGATCATGAAAGAAATTTCAAGAAAAAAAACAACACTAAAAAATCAATTTACCCGGCCGGCCTCTTTTGTCTCGCCGCTCCTTTGTCCGGCCTGCCTCATTAATCCCGCCGCCCCTTTGTCAACTCAGCCTCATTTGCCCCGCCTGCCTCAAAAAAAGAGGCCGTCATAGAATAGACGGCCTCGTTGGAATGATTGGTATAAATGTACCCGTCTTAGTATCCGGGCAACTGTTTCAAATAGATCGTCCCTAGCGAATTCTCAGCATCGATCTGCTGCTGCGGGATCGGGAAGTATTCCGTCTTGCCTTCCGTAAAATGGACGTTCTTGTACATCGACGGATGCAGCGTAGCCTCTTTCGTCGCATAGGTGTTCAACACCGTCGTCATGTAACCCGGCGTCTGCACCTGCCAGCGCTGCAGATCGAAGAACCGGTGCCCTTCCATGGCCAGCTCCAGCCGGCGCTCCATGATGATCGCATACATGGCCGTCGTCTTACTGGTAAAATACGCGGCCGGGTAAGCCGCCACCTTGTAGCTGTCCGCGGGGACCGTCCCGTTCTTATAGGTATACGTACCCGGATCGAACGTTCCGTCCTTGTAGACCCACCAGGACGTCTTGGCGGCACGGGTGCGCACCTGGTTGACCAGGTTCTCCGCTTTCACCAGGTCAGGCGCCGATCCCTGCACATAACACTCGGCATCCCACAGCAGGACATCGGCAAACCGGATCAGGTTCACGTTATTGGACGACAGCTCCACATTGGCCCAATAGCTTTCGTTATCGGACAGCGTACCCTGCTGCGCCTTGGCATACACATTCTTCTTGGCATTGAAGTGACCGTCATCTGCCGGGCTGCGGATCCAGCTGTCGCCGGGATGCGGACCCCAGTCCAGATACGGAACTCCCGCCCTGCCGATCGCGATGTCGATTCGCGGATCCAGGTTGCCGACATAAGCGCCGTGGTCGGGATCGCTCACCCCCAGACCCGCCTGCCAGGTATAGTTCGTCAAAGGAAGACCGGTGGCATCCGTCTTATAGGCATTGGCAAGGTCCTGGCTGGGATTGTCAAATCCGCAGCAGGCTCCGGGACCACCCCCATACGGGAAGTTCAGGGCATCCCCATAGTTACCGTTACCGTTGTAGCCCAGGGCATCGCTGGCCGAGCCGTCATTTACCGACATCTGAGCGGCAAATACACTTTCCGAACTATTTTTAGCATGTGCGTCGGGATCAAAATTTGTCGAGTAATTATCCAGCAGGGCATATTTTTCTCCCGTAGCCGTGACCCCATTGGTGATCAGATCATCCAGCAAAGGCCTCGCCTTGTCATACTGGCCCTCGTACATATACACCTTTGCGAGGAAAGCCTGCGCAGCCCATTTATTGGCCTGGCCCGGATTACCCTGTGTAGCGGGGAGATTGGTCATTGCATACTGAAAATCAGCTTCGATCTTCGGCCAGATCTCGATGAAATTCCCCGATCCATCGACGTTCGGCACATTGACATTATTGTTCGGCACCGTTATGTTCTCATCGACATAAGGCGGATAATGAAACACCTTGCGCAGCTCGAAATGATAGAAGGCCCGCAGGAACAAAGCCTCTGCCTTGAACTCGACCGTGTCCGCCGCAGACATATCCTTCACCTGACGCATAACCCGGATAACGTCATTACTACGCTGGATGGCATCGTACATAGCCGCCCATTTGTTGCCCGGATAACTGTTGGTCGGTGTGGTCGACCACTGCAGCATCGGCACGATATCCCCCTGGTCGGAAGGGGTCGACCCCTTATAAGCATTGTCAGCGCATACATCCCCATAGGTCCAGTTCGAGGCCGCAGATCCCCAGCCCGAATTGTTGAGTCCCTCCCCATCGAGCCCGGAATAGGCGCCGACCAGGATAGCCGTCACACCATCCTTGGTAGTGACGATCTCGGGATTAAGTGTACCGATGGGCGGCTTGGTGAGAAATTTGTGTCCGCAGGCA
Source organism: Puia sp. (assembly GCF_036500295.1). Lineage (NCBI taxonomy): Bacteria > Pseudomonadati > Bacteroidota > Chitinophagia > Chitinophagales > Chitinophagaceae > Puia > Puia sp. The sequence continues at coordinate 9,471 of NZ_DASYCH010000075.1, forward strand.
TTGAGCAGGATGACAAGCGTCAACACCCCCGGGATTATTAGCATTATTTTTTTCTGAAGCTTATTCATACAGCATGTATTTTTTCTGGATGGTAATAGATCCTTTTTTAGAACGTGAGGCTCAAACCGAGTACATAGGTTTTTTGATTGGCGGGATAGTTACCCAGGTCGATCCCGAAGTTGGTCTGATCGTCCAGGTTCGAACCTTGTAATTCCGGATCAAGACCCTTGTACGGCGTGACCGTGAACAGGTTGGCGCCCTGCAGATAGATCCGCAGTCTGTCGATACCCACCTTCTTGAGAAGGTCCGGGTTGATCGTATAACCCACCGTAAGTGCCTTCAGGCGCAGGTACGAACCCTTCTCCACATACCAGGAATTGATGGCGTTCGTGCTGCTGAATCCCGGTGAACCGGAGATCTTCGGATACTTCGGATTGAGATTGGTCGGCGACCAGCTGTTCTGGATCAGATCGGCGCTGACGTTCCCCTGAAACACCTGTGGGAAGTCGATCCAGTATTTTACATAGTTGAAGATATCGTTACCGTAGCTGCCATAGAAGAAGGCGGCGAAATCGAATCCCTTGTAGGTAGCGGCCAGGTTCAGACCATAGGTCAGCTTGGGGTTGGGATCACCGATCCAGGTCCGGTCGCTGTCCGTGATCGCTCCGCTATGATTGACATCGGCATATTTGAAGAGACCCGGCGCGGCATCCTGCTGGGTGGGCGACTTGTCTACGTCATTTTGATCCTTGAAGTAACCATCCACCTTATAGCCAAAGAACTGGCCGACGGATGCTCCTTTCTGCACCCGGGTAAAGGCCCCGATACGGTTCGAACCGGCATTGGTGAAGTTGTCATAATATTTGATCCCGGCCGGCAAGTCGGTCACCTTGCTCTTGTAATGAGTGAACGTACCGGTGATATCGAAATGGAAATCCCTGTTCACGGATCCATGATAAGTGATCGATCCGTCAAAACCGGTATTCTGGATATCCCCGAAGTTTACATACGGAGCCAACGCGCCGCCTGCCGTGTTAGGCAGCTGAGCGCGGTAAAGCAATCCGCTGACCGCCTTCTTGAACCAGTCCACCGTGATATCGAAATGCTTGATGCTGAGGTCGGCCCCGAAATCCGTCAGAATGTCCTGCTCCCAGGTGGTATTCGAGTTACCGATCTGGCTGGAATAGAAGCCCTGCATGCTGCTGGTGCTTGCCCCGGCCAGATCATAGTAACTCATGTACGCATTCTGGTTGAACAAATTGTAGGGGTTCGTATTGGGAACGTTCGAAAGACTGCCCGATTTACCCCAGCTGCCGCGCAGTTTCAGGTCATTGATCCAGGTGACATCCTTCATGAAGGCTTCCTGCGAAATGCGCCAGCCGGCCGACACCGAGGGGAACCAACCAACCTGTTTGCCCGGCGCGAACAGCGACGAAGCATCCCGGCGCAACGTACCACTCAACAGGTATCTGTCCTTGAACGCATAATCCAGCCGGCCGATATACGACCAGAGCGAGCTCTGGGCCGGCAGACCGCCGGTATAAGCATAGGTCAGGCCCGTATTGGCCTGGGAATTGGGTGCACCGCCATTCAACGTCCAAAAGTTAGGATCGGTGGAGAAATAGTTCGACCGGTTGGCCTGCAGCCCACGGTCATAGAATTTCTTGGACTCCGTACCGACCAGCACCTTGATGCTATGGTCACCGAAGGTCTGGTTGTAATTCAACGTATTCGTCCAGATCATGGTGCTGTTAAAACCCGCACCTTCCGTATAGCTGTTGGCCGCCGTACTGCCCTCGGCATTCTCATACGGAGTATAAGAGAAGGAATTGTAATAGTAATTGTCCACCGTACCGCCGATGCTCGTCCGTGCCGTGAAATGATTGAGGAAATCTACTTCGGCGAAAACATTACCGTTTATCTGCCAGTCATTCCCCTTGTTGTTCTTCTTACGCTCCTGATCCGCAACAGGGTTATTGGAGTTGTTGACGGTGAACGAGTGTGTACCCGCATAGTTACCCATGACATCATATACAGGGATCAACGGCGGGATGCGATAAGCATAGGAAATGGCGTTCCCTTCATTCTGGTTGGTGATCTGTGGATTGTCCTTGTAGAAGATATAGGCATTCTCCCCGACCCGGATATGATTCTTTACATTGAACACCGTGTTGGCCCGTACCGCATAGCGCTTGCTGTAGGTGTCGATCAGCGTACCCTCCTGGTTCAGATAGTTGAAGGAGAAATAGTAGCTTGACCTGTCCGTGCTTCCACTGGCCGAAATACTGTGCTGCTGCCAGGGCGCCGGTTTGAAGATCTCATGGAACCAGTCGGTGCCGATCTTATTGGTCTTCGTGATCTTGTTGTCCACGATATCATAGGTCGAAGGATTTTGCTGCGACGCATAATCCGGATTCACAAGCAACCCTAATGTCGGATCCGAAATGTAAGGAGTAGGCGTCAGATAATCCGGCAATGTGGGAGGTGCATAACTGCCGCCACCCTTGCCAAACCAAAGATTTCCCGGGGTATTCCCGTCATTATATGACTCCAGCCAAAGCACATCGGCGTAGTTCTGACTGCCGCCCAGGCGGAAACCATTCTTCAACGGCCGTTGTGTACCATAGAACCCATCATAGGTGATCGTGGCCTTGCCCTTACCGCGTTTCGTCGTCACGACGATAACCCCGTTGGATCCCTGCACTCCGTAGATAGCGACGGCGCCGGCATCCTTCAACACCTGGATCGATTCGATATCTGCCTGGTTGAGGTCATGCAGGCTTCCCTGCACCCCGTCGATGATCACCAGCGGATCGACACTCCCGATCGAGGTGATACCCCGGATCCGGATGTTACTTCCACCACCCGGCGCGCCCGAGTTGATGACCGTCACCCCCGCAGCCTGTCCTTGCAGCAGGCTCTCCGTTGTCGATCCGGGCACACTCTTCATGTTCTTGATATCCACCACCGCAACGGCGCCGGTGATATCTTTCTTCTTCTGCGCCGTGTAACCGGTGACGATCACGTCATTCAACGTGCTGTTGCTCTGAGCAAGGGAGATGTCTCCGATACTCGTCCTGCCCGCAACAGGGATCTGAAAACCTTCAAACCCGATCGCTGTGATGATCAGCGTCGGGTTCGCATCGTTTCCTGGTAATTTTAGTGTGAATGTTCCGTCTGCCCCGGTGGATGTGGCAGTCTTAGTGCCTTTTACCTGTACCGTCGCACCCAGTACCGGTTGATTGTCCGACTTACCAATGACCCTTCCGGTGATCGTCGTCTGGGCAAAAAGACTACAGCTTATAAGCAAAGCAAGGACGACAAGGCCATAGCCTTTGCAAGCTCCGTTAGTTTTGGATGGCATAACTTCGTGAGTAGTTTTTGAATGGTTACTAAAATCTTCGTCGAAACTACACCCAATGTAAACAAAAAATTGATATTATTTTAACAAATCCTTGTACTATTTTTAATGTTCCTTTAACTTTTCTCTTGCTAGTCCCTTCAAAAGCAACAACGTCGGCCCCTTCTTCCAGTCGACCGTGTCCTTGCTCAAAGATGGCCCCACCGAAAAATTTCCCAGCACCAGATCCATTCGCCCATCTCCATCCACATCCCCCGCATCCATCGTCAGCCACCGCCCGCTCCGTGCAGCCGGTACCGAATACGGAGTAAAGTTCAGGCCTCCCCGGTTCTCCAAATAGACAAAGCCCTCTTCCGGCCGCCGCCGGTAGTCGGCGAAATACGCGATCAACGCAATGTCCAGGTCCCCATCCCCGTCAAAATCCCGGGCAATCGCCTTGTAACATCCATTGATGGGGTAGAAGAACTTCCGGTAGAACCGGTTGTTCCCGTCATTTAAAAAGATATACACCCCATGATAAGGTTTCAGGACAACAGAATAGTCCGCATTGTCCCCACAGGTATAAATAATATCCGGGTGGCCATCCCGATTGATATCGGCCAGCTCGAACGAGGACGACCCATAAGCCGGCGGAAACCGCAACACCTCCCGCTCCTCGAACCGCCCCTGCCCCTTATTAGTATAGAGGAAGATCCCCTCTTCCCCCTGCGCGAACAACACCCAGATATCGGGACGCCCATCTTTATTGACATCCTGGACATACGCCTTTATCGCACCCGGCTGCGCCCGCAACACATGCCGGATAAATCCGCCCTTGCCGTTATCTTCCATCCAGGTCAATGCCCCTCGCAGATTGCCAAATTCACAAACCACATAGTCGGTCCGCCCATCCCCATTCATATCCGCCCCCGTCACCTGGACCGGCCGCGCAAGATCCCGCAGAAAAGGCATGCTGTCCATCCGCATCCGCCCCACCCCGTCAATATGCACCCTATAGGCATTACCAAGCCGGGCATTGTTGGGATTGATGTTACCGATATCACACGCAACCCCGGCCGTATCGCCAATCTGCATATCGACGATCCCGCCGCGGACAAACTGCGAGTCCAGTTTACTCCCCCGGGGATCATACCGGGAGACCACACCCGGGAACACCCTGCCCCCAAGGATCTGATGCCTCTTCCCCATCGTGTCGATATGCACAAAACAGGTGACGGGAGCAGTTCCGTCCTTGATCCATACCGGTTGAAAAAGGGCCGGCCTGTCCCGGATAGGCACATGATCCGGCTGCGGCGGCATCGAATCCGGTGACATCCCGGAATAATAATCGATGATGTCCTGCCATTCCCGGTCCGTCATCAACGGCCTCGACGGATAAGCCTCGGTCCCGACATACGGATCGAAAAGATAGGAAGGATACCGCTCCTTCTTGTATTGAAAGATACCCAGCCTCGGCCCCATGGCCGGCAAGACCCCCGCCTCCCAGGTCTTCTTGTTTAACAATTCAGGCACTGGTAACACATGACATGACTTACAGTAAAGCGACGCCAGCACACGGCCATGCCGGATGGAAGAATCCGCGATCACCAAACCGGCCGAATTATGCGCAGGGGATCGACAGGAGGACAGAAACAGGCAAACGACTGTTATTTTTTGAAGTATCTTCATTACTATGAAAAAGATTGCCTGGTCGATAGCACTGCTCCTGGTCACCGCGGCAGGCTGCCAAAGGAAGAGGTCGGCAGCAGAAATAAAAGATCACCTCAAGGAAGCGATGGCGGAAAAACTGCAAAAACAACGGCCGCCCAATGCGCCTCCACTGCATTTTAAGATCATCGACGTGATCTACTTCGAAGATGTCAAATACTATGACTGTGAGTTTACGATACAACTCCAGCGAACCAATGGCTCCGATACCACCGGAAAAGTAAGAGGAAGAGTGTCGAAGGATTTTACCACCGTCCTCAGATAAACCGGATGGCATTGTTAAACAATGCCATCCGTGATCATTTCATTCGCTAGCTGGTTGCCCAGGCCTTTTCACCCTTCTTATAATCGACACACCCCTCATACTTGCCCGGCACGGCGACATAACGCAAAGCCTTGGTCGCACCCGGCTCCGAAGTAAAGTACCCCCATAACGTTAATTCCTTCATCATGCGGAAGTAATGCGCCGGGTCGTCCTTCTTCTTCTTGTCGGTATACTCCTTTTGCTCCTTGTCCAGATCGACCAGGAGGTTATGACGCTGCTCCGGCGTGCACTCCATAAAGGACTTGCCGTTCTTCGCCTTGCAGGCGGCTTCCAGCTTCAGCATGCCATCGAGAAATATCTTCTGATCTGCCTCTGTATAGCAGTCCTTCACGATCCTGCCCATAAACTCACCCACCTTCGCTTCCTTGGCGCCCGGGGTATCCGTTGCCGGCAGGATGGTCTCCGAAACCTCGTCCAGGAAAGCGATATCATCGTTGGAGAAGTTGGTACCCGCTCCGCCGACACGCTTCTCCGGCGAATTGGTACATCCCGACAGAAAGGCCTCGGCGCCGATAATGGTTCCACCCAGTAACAGCCCAACCCGGGCCAATGCGTCTCTTCTATTCATAATGTTGATTTTTTTTGTGCCCCGGGATGGGTTTCACCGAAAATAACCCATCCCCGGTGCACGGCTTATGATGGGCCTTCGGCCGACGAGCCTGTGGCTCGTCAAAGGTCTCCTTTTTTTAATTCAGTCACGGCAAAATCCGCCGCCCTCGCCGTAAGGGCCATATAGGTCAACGAAGGATTTTGACAGGCCGACGAGGCCATACAAGCCCCATCCGTAACAAAAACATTCGGCGCATCCCAAACCTGGTTATGCCCGTTCAGCACACTGGTCTTCGGATCACGCCCCATCCGCGCCGAACCCATCTCATGGATGCCGTCACCCACCGGATGTCCCCGGTCCCACGAATGAACGCCCTTTACCCCGGCCGCCTCCAGCATCGCCACCGCCTCCGACTGCATATCTTTCCGCATCTTCTTCTCATTGTCCTTCAGCTCCGCATCCATCGACAGGATCGGCAAACCCCACTTGTCCTTCTTCTCCTTGTCAAGCGTGATCTTGTTCTCATGATAAGGAAGCAGCTCTCCAAATCCCGTGATGCCGATCGTCCACTGCCCCGGCTCCGTCAACGTCTCCTTCAACGTAGCGCCCACGCTCATCTCCGCCACATTCCGCTGCCAGCCTTCCCGGCTCGCTCCTCCCTGATAACCAAATCCCCGCAAATAATCGCGTTTATCGCCAAACAGGTTCGCAAACCGGACAATATATATTCCATTTGGTCTCCTGCCATACACATACTTGTCCTCATATCCCTCCATCACCCCGGCAGCACCGAGATTGTAGTGATGATCCATGATGTTGTGCCCAAGTTCCCCGCTGCTGCTGCCCAGCCCGCCCGGCCAGACATCCGTGGCCGAGTTCATCAACACCCAGGCACTGTTCAGCGCACTGGCATTGACAAAAACGATCTTCGAAGAGAAGGTATAGGTCTTGTTCGTTTCGGCATCCAACACCTCCACTCCCGTAGCTCGCTGCTTATCCTTGTCATAAAGGACACGGGTCACGATCGAGTACGGTCTCACCGTCAGCTTTCCCGTCGCCCGCGCAGCCGGCAGTGTCGAGGATTGCGTACTGAAATACCCGCCGAACGGACAACCCTCCCAGCAACGGTTCCGGAACTGACACTGGGTCCTCCCGGGGATCGGCGCCGTCAGGTTGGCGCTGCGGCCGATGATCATATGCCGCTGCCCCTTGAAATGTTCCTTGATCCGGGCCGCCACATCCTTCTCCACACAGTTCATCTCCATCGGCGGCAAAAAATGGCCATCCGGCAACTGCGGCAACCCTTCCTTACTGCCATTGACACCCGCAAACCGCTCCACATAGTCGTACCAGGATTCAACATCCTTATAGCGGATCGGCCAGTCGATAGCCCAGCCGTCTTTTTCATTGGCGCCGAAATCATGATCGCTCCACCGGTAGCTCTGCCTTCCCCAAAGGATCGATCGCCCTCCCAGCCGGTAAGCACGCCACCAGTTGAAAGGCTTTACTTCCGAATACGGACAATCCACATCCTTCGCCCAGGAATCGATCACGGCCTCGGTAGCCCCCCAGGTCCTGGCCATATAAGGCCGGTCCTTCAACTCCTGCTGCGTCACCTTGCCCCGGTGCGGAAAGTCCCAGGGGTCCATATTCGCCGTCTTATAATCCTTTATATGCTCATAGTTGGGCCCACGCTCAAGCATAAGCGTCCGAAGCCCTTTTTCGGTAAGCTCCTTTGCCGCCCAGCCGCCACTGATCCCGCTGCCGATAACAATGGCGTCATAACGGTTCTGCTCATCCGCCCGGTTGTTGATATTTAGCGTGTCCCCGCCCATGACTTACAGGTTGCCCTTTTTTAGTTCACTTACTGCATGATCCACGGCCCTTGCCGTAAACGCCATATAACTCAACGAAGGATTCACACAATTGGCCGAGACCATGAACGAACCGTCGGTCACATAGACATTCTTCGCATCCCACAGCTGGTTCCAGGAGTTCAGCACCGATGTCTTCGGGTCCCTCCCCATCCTTGCCGTACCCATCTCGTGGATCCCACGGCCGGGATAAGGATTGTCGCTCCGGCTCTTTACATTCTTCACCCCACAGGCTTCCAGCATCTCCACCGCATCGGCCTCCATATCCTTTCTCATCTTCAACTCATTTTCCTTCAGCTCGCAATCGATGTTCAGGACATTGAGCCCCCATTTATCCTTCTTCGTCTTGTCCAGCGTCACCTTGTTCTCATGATAAGGCAGTATCTCGCCGAACCCGCCGATATTCATCGTCCAGGAACCGGGTTCCGTCAACGCCTCCTTGTATTCTTTCCCGATGCTATACTCGGCGATCTGGTGATTATAGCCCTCACGGCCGCCCCCACCCTGATAACCGAAGCCCCGCAGATAATCGCGCTTGTCCCCGTTGATATTCCGGAAACGCGGGATATAGATGCCGTTTGCCCGGCGCCCGAAATAATACTTATCCTCATACCCCTCGACATGACCGCTGGCCCCGACACCAAGATGATGGTCCATCAGGTTATGACCCAGTTCCCCACTGCTGCTGCCCAGCCCGTCAGGCCAGATATCGGTGGCGGAATTCATCAGGATCCAGGCGCTGTTCAGCGTCGAAGCATTCAGGAAAACGATCTTCGCCTTGTATTCGTAGGTCTTGTTGGTCTCTGCATCAAGCACCTCCACACCCGTGGCCTTCTTCGTATCCTTATCATACAGGATCTTCGTAACGATCGACCAGGGACGCAAGGTCAGATTACCCGTCGCCTGCGCGGCCGGCAGCGTCGATGACTGCGTACTGAAATAGCCGCCGAACGGACAACCCAGCCAGCACTTGTTCCGAAACTGACAGCCCGGCCTTCCTTCGTGCGGCACCGTGATATTGGCTACCCGCCCGATGATCATATGCCGCATACCCTTGTAATGATCCTTGAGTCTCGCCGAGACATCCTTCTCCACACAGGTCATATCATAAGCCGGCAGGAAATGACTGTCCGGCAGATGCGCGATATTTTCCTTCGACCCGCTGATCCCGGCCCATTTCTCGACATAAGTGTACCAGGGTTCGATCTCGTGATAACGAACCGGCCAGTCGATCGCAATCCCTTCGCGCTTATTCGCCTCGTAATCGAAATCGCTCCACCGGTAACTCTGACGGCCCCACATCAGGCTCCGGCCGCCCGTATGATAACCCCGAAACCAGTCAAATCGCTTGGTCTCTGTATAAGGGCTTTCGCTATCCTTGCACCAGAAATCCAGGTTCCATTCGTTCAACGGATAGTCGCGCTTCAGCACCGGGTAATCCGCCTTCATCTGCTCCGTCGCCTTGCCGCGATGCGGAAAATCCCAGGCCTCCTTGTTCGCACTCGGGTAATCCTTAACGTGTTCGATATGCCGTCCCCGCTCCAGCATGATCACCTTCAATCCTTTTTGGGTAAGCTCTTTGGCAGCCCAGCCTCCGCTGATGCCGCTGCCGATGACGATCGCGTCATACGTATTGTCAGCCATAATCGTTACTTATTGTTTTGATGTTTTATTAAATATCGCAGATCTTCACCCCCGCCTCAAGAGAGTCCAGCTTATCCGCCTTCGCCGGTATGAATTCCTGCGCGACGAACCCCTTATAACCCGTAGCGGCGATCGCCCGCATGATCGCGGGGTAGAACAACTCCTGGGACTCGTCTATCTCATGACGTCCCGGCACGCCGCCGGTATGGTAATGCCCGAAGTATTGATGGTTGTCCGTAATGGTCCGGATCACATCCCCTTCATCTATTTGCATGTGATAGATATCGTACAGTAATTTGAAGTTCTCCGACCCCACCCGCTTTACCAGCTCGATCCCCCATTTGGTGTTGTCGCACATCTGATCCTTGTGATTGATCTTGCTGTTCAGCAATTCCATATACACCGTGATACCCCGCTTCTCCGCATCGCCCAATATATTCTTCAACCCGGTAACACAGTTCTTCAATCCCGTTTCGTCATCCATACCGGCACGATTGCCGCTGAAACAGATCACATTCTTATACCCCGCCGTGGTCATCATGGGCAGATATTTGGTGTAATTGTCGATCAGCTTGGCATGATACTCGGTGTGGTTCCAGCCTTCGGTCAGACTGATCTCCGCACCGTTACACATCGAAGAGTAAATGCCGTGCTTCTGCAGCGTTGCCCAATTCTCGGGCGGCACCAGGTCGATAGCACTAAAGCCTATCTGCTTGACGGCAACGCAAAGATCATCGAGCTGGATGTCGCCATAACACCAACGGCAGACAGAATGATTGATCGTACCCTTTAGTTTCAGTGCTTTCATATCGTGTGGCTTCTTATGTGACAGTAACAGGGAGACTGCGGCGCCGCCTGCACCAACGACCGCTGCCCCTCCAACGATCGTTTTGATGGCTTTACGCCTTGAAGATTTTTCCGCCATAGGTCGGTCTGAATTTTATTAAGGAAGGAATTTACGAAATGTTATTGATTAACAGCCAGCGCCTCGAGTCCACCGGCCTTTTTCCGGTTGCGCATATAGAACACGAGGATCGCAAAGGCAAGGATCAGCACCACGGGAATGACCATCGTGGTCTGCAGCACCTCCGGTCCTGCAGCCGACCTCGCCGCATCATAGGCCCTCGCCAGATCCGTCCCGGCCGGTGCGGAACGATAGGTATCCAGGCTGGCGCCCGCCGGCAGCTTACCGATCATCAGCCGGTCATAATACCCCCCCATGAACATCATATAAATGGAAACCCCGAACATCCCCGCCCCACCCATCAGGTTCAACCCGACAGCACCCGTACGGGGCATGTTCTCCGCTACAAAGCCGATCATACAGGGCCAGAAGAACGCAACCCCCAACCCAAAGATCACGGCGCCGGCAAAAATGGCCGTTCCCGTTAAATGGATCAGCATATAGATGCCAAGAGCCGAAAAAATAGCCGATAACAACAATACCCCCTGCGGCGCAAGCCGATGGACCACCGGACCCGCAAAAGCCCGGCCCAAAACCTGCATCGAAGCCACGAACGTAAGGATCAACAGCGAATTCTGCGTCACCGTCCGGAAAAGCACATCGGTCCATTGATTGGTAAACAACTCCGTTATCGCAGTCCCGAACATACAGATGATCATAAACAGGAATAGCGGATTGAACAGCGCCTTGTACATCTCATTGGTGCTGACACCGGCGGCAACCCGCTCGGTCACAGGGAATTCCAGCTTCGCAAACAGGTAACCATAGATCAGCGTCGGGATCAGCATCACCGCTACCTCCACCTGGGAAACCCAGTAGGGCAACTCCGCGGCTCCCGCAGCCAGCATATTGTTCAGTCCAAAAACCACCAGCGTCCCGATCACGATGCCCGCGGGGAACCAAAGATGGAAATGGTTCAGTTTCGTAGTCTTGTTCTTTGTAAAAAGCGAGGCTACCAGCGGATTACAAGCCGCCTCCACCGTCCCGTTGGCGATCCCGATCAGCAGGGTCGACAGAAAAAGGGTCCAGTATCCGTTCGCGAAGATCGTCAGCAGGATACCCGCAAGATGAAAGATAAAGGCGCCGACAAGCAGTTTCTTCATCCCGATGATATCGACGATGACCCCGCCGATGACAATTGCCAGCGGAAAACCCCAGAAAGCGGTCGCGGCGATAGTGCTCAGTTGGGAAGCATCAAGATGAAAATGAACGCCCTGCATGTTCAGGATACCGGCCCGGATGCCAAAAGAAAGAGAAGTTACAAGCAATGCCAGACAGCTGGCCGTAAATAGCTTATTGGTGTGGATTTCACGCATGGCAAGATCAGTTTTTAATTTTGCGACGGGGCGATTTGCGCCTGCCACCAGCACTTTTTGTCAACTGGACACAATGTAAATGTAATTTTTTATTTTTAATAAATGTATCCTAAAATTGCAATCGGCTTCACACACACATTTGCAATCAATTTCATATGAACAGAAAACTAAGAATGGGAATGATCGGCGGCGGAAAGAACGCCTTCATAGGTGCCGTTCATCGCATTGCGGCCAATATGGACGGACTCATCGAGCTGGTTTGCGGAGCCTTTAGCAGCCATCCCGATAACGCACGCGCGTCCGGAAGAGACCTCTTCCTCCCGGAAGACCGCATCTATCTCTCCTACGAAGAGATGATGGACAGGGAAAGCAAGCTCCCCGCGGATAAAAGGATGGACTTCGTAGTCATCGTAACGCCCAACCATCTGCACTTCGCCCCGGCGATGCTCGCCCTCGAAAAAGGTTTTCATGTAGTGCTCGACAAACCGATGACGTTTTCGCTCGACGAGGCAAAACAACTAAAGAAAAAAGTGGAAGACACCGGTCTTCTCCTCTGTCTGACCCATACCTATTCCGGCTATCCCATGGTCAAACAGGCCCGCCAGATGATAAAGGAAGGGGTCTTCGGAAAGATCAGAAAGGTCTACGTCGAATACCCCCAGGGCTGGCTCAGCCGGCTCTCCGAAAAGGACGGTAGCAAACAGGCCGAATGGCGCACCGACCCGAAACGCTCCGGCAAAAGCGGCGCCATGGGCGACATCGGAACACACGCCGCCCACCTCGCCGAATATATCAGCGGTTTGAAAATAAGCCAGCTCTGCGCCGATCTCAACATCATGGTCCCGGGCCGCGCCCTCGATGACGACGGCGGCGTACTCCTGCGCTTCGACAACGGCGCCACTGGCGTCCTCTTCGCCTCACAGGTCGCAGCCGGCGAAGAGAACGCACTGAAGATCCGCATCTACGGCGAGAACGGCGGCATCGAATGGGCACAGCAGGAACCCAACACCCTGTTGGTAAAATGGCTCGACCAGCCCACACAGGTCTATCGCGCCGGCATGGGCTACCTCGGCTCCTATGCCAAATTCAATACCCGGACCCCCGGCGGGCATCCCGAAGGCTATCTCGAAGCATTCGGCAATCTCTACCGCAATTTTGCCGTCACCCTCATGGCCCGCATCGACGGCGCCACCCCGCCAAAAGAAGCCCTCGACTTCCCCTCGGCGGAAGACGGGGTTCGCGGCATGGCCTTTATCGACAACCTCATCCGCAGCAACGAAAGCAAGGAGAAATGGACACCATTCACCATCTGATAAACACAATGCTTCTCAAAAAATAATTGTCATATGCAAACATTAAAAGGACCCGGCATCTTCCTCGCCCAGTTCATGGGTGACCAGCCCCCCTTCAACTCCCTCGCCTCCATCTGCAAATGGGCGGCTTCTCTCGGCTACATCGGCGTTCAGATCCCCTCCTGGGATAGCCGCCTTATCGATCTGCAAAAGGCCGCAGAAAGCAAAACCTACGCCGACGAGATAAAAGGGATCGTACAAAACGCCGGTCTACAGATTACCGAACTGTCCACCCACCTCCAGGGACAACTCGTAGCCGTCCACCCCGCATATGACAGTCTCTTTGACGGCTTCGCCCCCGCCACCGTACATGGCAACCCGAAAGCCCGCCAGGAATGGGCCGTCCAGCAATTGAGATACGCGGCAAAAGCTTCGCAGAATCTCGGCCTCAATGCCCATGCAACGTTCAGCGGCGCCCTTCTCTGGCCCACGGTATATCCCTGGCCCCAGCGCCCCGCCGGTCTCGTGGAAACAGGCTTCAAAGAACTGGCGGCCCGCTGGCTGCCCATCCTCGACGAGTTCGATCGGCACGGCGTCGATCTCTGCTACGAGATCCATCCCGGCGAAGACCTCCACGACGGGATCACCTACGAGATATTTCTTAAACATACCAACAACCACCCCCGCGCCTGCCTGCTCTACGATCCCTCGCATTTCGTCCTGCAATGCCTCAACTACCTGGAATATATCGACCACTACCACGAACGGATCCGCATGTTCCACGTAAAGGACGCAGAGTTCAACCCCACCGGTAAACAGGGCGTCTACGGCGGCTACCAGGGATGGGTCGAACGCGCAGGCCGCTTCCGCTCCCTCGGCGACGGCCAGGTCGACTTCAAAGGTATCTTCAGCAAACTGACGCAATACAACTATAAAGGCTGGGCCGTACTGGAATGGGAATGCGCCCTCAAACACCCGGAAGACGGCGCAAAAGAAGGCGCACCATTCATAAAAGAACACATCATCCGGGTCACCGAAAAAGCCTTCGACGACTTCGCCGGCACCGGCAGCGACGAAAAATTTAACCGTTCTGTGCTCGGGTTGAAATAAACCTGCCTAACTTCGGCTCACCAAAGAAACTAAATCATGACTAAACAGCTAGTAGCCGCCCTCTCCTGCGCCATCCTCATGGCCGCCTGCGGCGGTTCAGGAGACAAGAAAGCAAGTGATGCAACGGCAAAAGACAGCGCCACCACGCCCTCCAGTTCGACAACCACAAACGCGGCCGCGGATAAAGCCCTCGATCTCATCGGCGCCAGCGACTGCACCACCTGCCATCGGCTGAACAAGAATGTCGGCGGCGCATCCATCGGCCCGGCCTATAGCGACGTCGCAGCAAAATACAACCCCGCGGCAGATTCCACCGTCGACCGGCTCGTAAAAAAAGTCATCACAGGCGGCAGCGGCATCTGGGGCACCGTTCCCATGACCCCGCACCCAACCCTGAAACCGGAAGATGTAAAGACCATGGTTACCTACATCCTGACCTTAAAATAATAGTCGAAAAAACAACAGGTTCACCGATATGAAAAGATTAGCACGTCACAGGCTTGGCATTCTCCTGCTCGGCCTCACCATCTGCACCATCGTCTGCAGCTACTGCGACCGCTCCCACTCCGACCGCTTTGCCAAACCGAGCGTGCTCATCTTTTGCAAGACCAATGGCTATCATCACGCCAGCATCAGCACCGGCATCGCCGCCATCACTAAACTGGGACAGGAAAATGGCTTTGCCGTCGACAGCACCACCGACTCAACGCGGTTCCGGGAAAAGAACCTGAAAAAATACAAGACACTCATCTTCCTCAGCCCCACCGGCACCGTATTCGGCCCCGAAGAAGAAAAAGCCCTCCAGGCCTATATCCACCAGGGCGGCGGATTCGTCGGCATCCACGCCGCCGCGGACTGCGAATACAACTGGCAATGGTATGGAGATCTGGTAGGCGGCTACTTCAAGTCCCACCCCCGCCCACAGGAAGCAAAATTCATCATCGTCGACAAAGACCACCCCGCTACACAGGGATTACCCAACCCCTGGACGCATTTCGACGAACTGTACAACTACAAGTATTATGCGCCGGACATCAAGGTCCTCATAAAGATCGACGAGACTTCCTATAGCGGCGGCGAGAACGGCGAAAACCATCCCATGGCCTGGTATCACCCCTTCGAAGGCGGCAGATCCTTCTATACCGCATTGGGCCACACCGACGAAGCCTGGTCTGACCCGATGTTCCTGCACCATGTGCTGGGCGGCATCCAATATGCAATGGGGAAAAAATAGCTAAAATCTCTTCACATAAGAGAGCCCGAACGACCCGTTATTGTAGGTCGGCATGACCACATTCACCACCTCGGGGTTCTTATTCTTGCCAAACAGCTGCTGCACCTTGGGATACAGCCAATAGGCGATTCGCGTAGACGCAATACCCACACCCGCACCCGCTATCACATCACTCATCCAGTGCTTGTCATTGTACATCCTTAACATCCCCGTGGCCGTCGCCATCGCATAACCCGCGATACCATACCAGGGCGAGACATCCTTGTACTCCAACCGCATGAACTCCGCCCCCACAAATGCCTCCGCCGTGTGCCCCGACGGAAACGAAGCCCGATCCGACCCATCAGGCCGCATCTCATGCGACCAGCCCTTCACCGAGAAAACCGTTCCGTTTGCAATAACATTCGCCATCAGCAGGATGATCGTCCTGTCCTTGAAATTATGCGCTCCATGAATACCCGCCGCATTCAACGCATACACCGATAAGGTAGGCGCAAACATCAGATAATTATCCAGGTGAAAAGGCTTGTGTGGATTGTCCTCCCAGACCTGTTCCTTCACCTCCCCGTTCACCTTTTGCAACGTTCCGTTATGCACCGCCGTCGCGCCATACGCGATCATCGCCGCAGGCAGAAAAAGACTATGAAAGGGAAAGGGCTGTTTGTACGTGGCCGCCAGATGCCAGTCGATCTTATGGGGCACCGTGTCGCGCGCCGATCCCCAGGTCGGGGTAATGCTCACTTCCTTGATCGTATCCGGGACGACTGACCCTTCATTCTCTCTTAAATTCTGTGCCGACGCCAATTGGCACACCCAGGTCAGGCATACTGCTACGGTTACGAGTTTAATCATAGTGATGTATTCTTTAATGTTTAGTTTTGAACGGCATTCCATGTCTCGGGGAACTTGGCTATCCCTGCACCTCTCTTCAACGACAAAAATCAAAAGAAATTTTGGAAAATCCGGGCAAAAGGGTGCTTTTGCGACACCGCGCGCACGGAATTAACACCGATTTTGGTTAAGAAACTTAACAGAAAATCGTTTTAGCTAGCCTTTCTGTAAACATACTGGCGACATTCTGAAGCCATCGGCCTTTGAATGCACCCATCATCCCTATATCGTCGGCAACTTATAACCGTTGTGATATTCCTTCATTAGGTATTGCTGATTGACCCCCTCATCGGTGAACTTCCCCGCCGCCTTGTCCCAGGCAAGCCGCTGCCCGCTGCGCAGACTGATATTTCCCATCTGGGCAACCGTAGCCACCAGCGAACCATCCTCGATCGAACAATGCAGTTCCTCCATCTTACGGTTACGCACAACGCCAATGAAATTAGCCATATGATTGTCCAGGCCGTTGTCGGATGACTTCACAAAAGGCTTGCTCACCTTGTTCTTGCTTTGCCGTTCTTCGATCACCTCCCATCCGCCCCGGCTAAGCACCAGCGTACCGTTATTGCCGATATACGCGATGCCGTGATCCCGGCCATAACTGCCGTTGTCGATGCCCATCGCATGGTCCCACACCAGGTTAAACCCATCAAACTCATAAAGGGTCGTCAGCGTATCCGGCGTTTCTTCATACAGGTCGGGATAAGCGAATTTGCCTCCCAGCGCCGCGATCGTCTTCGGATATTGCGCCTTCATCCCCAACAACCCATAATCCAGCAGATGCACACCCCAATCCGTCATCAGGCCGCCGGCATAGTCCCAAAACCAACGGAAGTTGAAATGGAACCGGCTCGCATTGAACGTCCTCGTAGGCGCCGGGCCCAGCCACATCGCATAGTCCACGCCCGCGGGCGGCGCCGTATCCGGCACGACCGGTCCGGGTTTCATCCAACCCTGATAACACCATACTTTCACCGTCCGGATATTCCCCAGCTGTCCCGACTGTACAAAATCCACCGCATCCTTGAAATGCTGCTGGCTGCGTTGCCACTGCCCGCCTTGCACCACCCTGTTGTATTTCTTCTGCGCAGCCATCATCGCCCGGCATTCCCCAATGGAATTGCCAACCGGCTTCTCCACATAGACATCCTTGCCCGCCATACAGGCCTCCATCATGATCAGGGCATGCCAATGATCGGGCGTACCGATGATCACCACGTCGATATCCTTTTGCTCCAACAGCTTCCGGTAGTCCCCATAGGTCTTGATCTTACCCGTATCCACCTTCTTGGACTCCAGTTCCTTCATCCGCTTGTCAAGGACGTTCCTGTCGACATCACAAAGCGCCACGACATTGACACCCGGCAACTTGATCGCAGCCGAAAGATCGGCCCAACCCATGCCGTTCAGGCCAATCGCCCCGACATTGATCTGGTCGGAAGGTGAAACACCGCTAAAAGAAGAAAAAGGATGGGAACTAAAAGCCGAAAGAAGGATCGCTCCACCCGCGAGGGCCGAGCCTTGCTGAAGAAAAGTACGCCGGGAATTTTTCATATACAAGCCGCGCAGATTTGCTACGCAGCTTCAATATACAAAAGATTCTGCAATCGATTGTATTTTGCCGTGACCCCTCTCCCGCAACTCGTCCGGAGGGGTGTTATTTCTGTCTCTTCAGGTAGATCACCGATCGGATGTTAGTGACCGCCGCGCCGCTGGTGTCGAAGCCTTGCGAGGTCAGCGTCAGACTGTCTCCCTTCAGCACATACGTAGAGCCCTGCCCCTTGGACGTGGAATCCAACGCCGCGAGGATCCCGCCGCTGGGGAAGTAAAGCGAGTCGCTGCCGACCATCGTATATTTGGCGGAAACCGATGTGGGCGGTATCGTGTAACTCAGCGCCTGCTTGACGGAGTCATACACCACACTGTTAAAGGAAAAGTAGGTTGTAAAAGAAGTATCTACCGTATATCCAAGGCCGGAAACGGCCATCGAATCCGTGTTGAAACTTATCGTACCGACATTGCTCTTGGTAACAAAAGAGGCGGATGTAACAACCCGGACCCCACCGGTCGTATCCGCTGTGGTTTGCGTTTGTGCGCTCATCCCAAGAAAGGCCCAGGTTCCGCCAAGCCCCTGGGAAGTGAGGGCACCGGATTTCTTACAGGAAACGACGATCAATATACACACAATAGGGACTAGGAAACCGATGGTTTTTCGCATGGTACTGGCTTTGACAGCCATAACGAAAAAACAGCCTTTTTAGTGTGATCCAACGCGCCTCCCCGCGGCCCTCAACTGGTCCCTGCGCGCCTCTCAGCCGGCCTCTGCGTGGCCTCTAATGCAGGTTCTTACTCACCAGTGTCTGCGAGAAATCCTCATAGAAAATGTTCTTACCTCCCGTAGTATCCGTCCGCCAGTCTTCCATTCTCACCGGCCCGACTCCGGGACTGAGATAAGAGACAACTTCTTCCAGTATCGTCGAATGACAGTCCGTGATCACTTCGACATTCTTATATGCTTGGTATCCATAGATGGAAGCCGGCGCAGCATAGCCATATTGTACCGATGAGATCGGACACGCCGGATTCGAATAGTCCCCGCCGGTACCGACCGCCCCATCCTGGTTCACCGTCTGAAAGAAAGTATAGGGTTGAAAATACGGTGCATCCGCTTCGTAGACCGCAAAATTGGAAGGATCGACCGCGATAAAGGCGCTATCAAACCAGCCATACTGGCCATCCTGAAGACCAAGGAAGATGGTCCCCGAACCCGGATCGGTCCATGTCGTCTTGGTCGCCACCATCGTATCAAGGTACGCCTCCACCGCGCCGGAATCCGTAAACGCCGAATCCTGGTAGTACCAGGTATTCCCCGCCGTCAATGGAAAAAGTGAATTCGCCCCATAACCCGGATTAGGACCGGAGGTCTTCTTATGACAGGCAACGGATAACAGGGTAAAGGCAATTAGGATTAAAGCAAAATATCTCTTCATAACCAGGGATTTCGGCGGCTTGGAACCTCCGCCTTTGTTAAAGTTTATCCGGACTTTGTTAACGAATTCCTAAGATTAATACGTGCACAAGGGGTTTTAAGTTGTGTTTTAAGCTAATTTTAATTCAAACGATCCTTTCTCAAATGTCAATCCGACTGTTATCCTTTCTGTTCCCTGCGGTCTTTATTTGCAGCACCTCCATCGCCCAGACCGTCTCCGGCGATTATTCGATCCCCGGCTTCACTTTTCACACGGGTGAAACGACCTTGCCGGTCCTGAAGCTCCACTATGTCACGCTTGGTCAACCGCGAAACAATCAACAGGGTCAGGTGAGTAACGCCGTTCTCATTCTCCATGGTACAGGCAGCAGAGGCCGTAACTTTCTTACCCCTTCTTTCGCCGGCGTGCTCTTCGGCCCCGGAAAACTGCTCGATACCAACAAATATTACATTATCCTGCCCGACGGCATCGGCCATGGCGGCTCGAGCAAACCCAGCGATAGTCTTCATATGCGATTCCCCCATTACAATTACGATGACATGGTGAAGGCCTGTCATTTGCTGCTCACCCGCCATCTTCATGTCGATCATCTCCGGCTGATCCTCGGCACTTCCATGGGTGCCATGCACGCGTGGATGTTCGGCTATACCTATCCGAAATACTGCGACGCCTTGCTTCCGCTGGCAAGCCTTCCCGTCGCCATCGCCGGCCGCAACCGCATGATGCGCAAACAGGCGATCCGCCTCATCGAAATGGATCCCGCCTGGAAAAATGGCGAGTACAGTGCCGAACCCCTCCAGGGCCTCGCAGGCGCGTCCTCCTCCCTTTTCTTTATGAACAGCAGCCCGCTGCAACTACAAAAGAAAGCGCCCACCCGCGAAGCAGCCGATCAACTTCTGGCCGCCATGGAGAAGGGGTATCTCTCTTCCCTCGACGCCAACGATCTCATCTACCAGCTGGATGCCTCCCGCGACTACGACCCCTCCCCCTGGTTATCGAAAATAAAGGCCACCGTCTATGCCATCAACTCCGCCGACGACCAGATCAACCCGCCCGAACTCGGCATTATGGAGAAAGAGATCAAAAAAGTACCAAAAGGAAAATATATCCTCCTTCCCATCACCGAAAAAACCGTCGGCCACGGCACCAATTCCCTGCCCGCCATCTGGGGCGAGGATCTCGCCCAGCTCCTCGTCGCCACAAATAAAAACTAGATCAAACACCCCCACATGGAATACCAGCAAACAGAAGACATCCTCACCCAGCCACCCGCATTTAAACTATACAAGGATAGCCATATCGGCATCGCTACCTTCCTGGGCGGCCCCCTCATCGGCGGCTACCTGGCCGCAGAAAATTTCAACCGCCTCGGCGCCCCGCGCGGCGCACGAAACGCCTGGATCATCGGCATCGTCTCCACCCTCCTCATCTTCAGCGCCGTCTTCCTCGTCCCCGGCATCACAAACCTCCCAACCTTCGTGATCCCCCTCCTCTACTCCACCATCACCCGGGTCCTCGTACAAAAATATCAGGGCAATGCCCTCCGCGCACACGGCGCCAACGGCGGACAATATTATAACCCCTGGCGCGCCGTCGGGATCAGCCTCATCGGCGCCGCCCTGCTCCTCGCCGTCCTCATCGGCATCATGTACTATTCCGATGCCTCATAAAAGAGCCCTCTCAGCCCGCTACCTCAGTCGTACTGGATTAGCTTCGCTGCTCCATGGCCTCCGGCGGCCCCCTTACCCAAGGCCTCTCAGCCCGCTACCGCGGGCTGCGGCTTTTTCACTTGTTCGCGTCCGCAAGCAAGCTTGCTACCGCTCCCAAGCAAAAAAGCCGGCCAGACTTATCGTCTGGCCGGCCTTGTGGGTTGTACTGGATTCGAACCAGTGACCCCTACCATGTCAAGGTAATACTCTAACCAACTGAGCTAACAACCCGTATACAACCAGTCCGGCTGCATTCGAACTGCAAATTTTCATTAAAATCCCCAATTAACAAAATCCCCCGCCCAAATACCCCCTGATTTTTTTATTTTTAGCCAACCCTACCCTTAAAGCCGGGAACAAATGGAAGGAACCCCCAAAGACAAACTGATCGTAAAACTCCAATACCGGGACTATGAAGCAGGCGAATTCACCGCAATCCATCCCTGCGACGCCGCGGAAACCATCCGGCTGATCGCCAACTACCCCTGGGAAGAGCAACGTGACCATATCTCCATCGGCCTCACAAACCCCTCCATTACCATCGAGGGACCCGACAACGACTTTCTCAAACTATCCCCTTATTACAACGGCAAATTTGTCCTGCATTATTTTGATAAGGACCACCACCTGTTTACCCGGTCGTTCGACACGATTTCCACCGTCGATCCGGTCATCCAGTCCTTTTTCGGGGTCCATCCCTTCGATCCCGCCGGCTTCAAAAAAGAAACCACCTGGCTACAGTCCAACTCTATCCACTTTAAAACCCAGGAATTCCATTACGCCCTGACCCCCGCCCGCCTCATCGGTCCTGTCCTCGCAGCACTGTTCCTGCTTGTTGTCGCCACAGTCTGGACCCTCGGCTTTCTCGCGCTGACGCATTTCTCCATCGCCTTCCTGATACTCCCCGCAGCGATGATTATCCTCCTGGTACGGATCGCCGCCCTGGCCGCCAACCATTACCGCTCCGCAAAAGACAAACTCCTCATTCTCTCAAAAGGAAAAGATGAATTCTCATTCGGAAATCCCTTTTCGCTGAATACTTACAACAAAAAAGACATCCGGCAGATAACAACCTATGGCCGCCGCCAGCGTGGCGGCTACCCCGCATTGACAAGAGTGGAAATATTTTTTGAAAATGGCCGGACCATCGACATCTCCTGCCTCATCATCCACCAGGAAACCCTCGTCGCAAAATTCCCGCATACCCCCCACTCCATCGTCGGCAAGTCCTTCCCCTTTATAAACCCCGACGCCGCAGCTCTTTTCGGATAAGCCCCAGCTCACGGCCCGTCTGCCCCGAAACCGAACTGTTCTCCTGCGCCCGCCGCATCAGATAAGGGATCACATCCTTCAAAGGCCCGAACGGCAGGTACTTACTCACCGCACAGCCGGCCTTGGCCAGATTGAAGGTGATATTGTCACTCATGCCATACAACTGCGAGAAATGAACATGCGGATGATTCAACGCCACCCCCTTTTCCTGCAACAGCCGCACCGCAAGCAGATTGCTGTATTCATTATGCGACGCAACGATCATTGAGACACGATCCAGATGCGCGATACAAAACTCCACCCCCGCATTGTAATCTTTATCCGTCGATTCCTTATCGGGTTGAATAGGCGACGCAACACCCTTCTCCAACGCACGCCGCCGCTCTTTCTCCATATAGGCGCCCCGAACCAGTTTGGCCCCGAGGATAAAATCCCGCTGCTCGGCCGCTTCAAACGAATCTTTTAAAAAGGCCAGCCGGTCCCGGCGATAAAGCTGGATCGTATTGTAAACAACCGTCCTGCCCCTGTTGAACTGCTCCATCATCAATATCGTCAGCGCATCCACCGGGTCCTGTATCCAGGTCTCCTCCGCATCCACAAGCACCCCGATCTTTCGATCGGCCGCCGCTCGGCAGATCTGTTGCATCCGCCGGCTCACCGACTGCCACTCGGCAGTTTCCTCCGGCGTCAACAGTTCCAAGGCCCGGGCATATCGTTTCATCAACGATCCCTCGATGCCGGCCATCGCCGCATCCAGCTTTTCCAAAAGGCCAAAACGCGCAAACCCCGTCACTTTAATACTCATCAAAGGGATATTCGCCTGCGTGGCCGCATAGTCGATCACCCGGATGAATTCTTTACACGCATGGTCAAAACCTTCCTCCCCATCCTCACCTCCCTCCACTCCATAGTCGAGGATCACCTGCACCCGGTATTCACCCAGCTTCCGCGCCACATCCGCCGTTTCATCCAACGTCTCCCCACCTACAAACTGATTAAAGATCGTTTCCCGGATGATACTCCTCACCGGAAAACCCGACCGGATCATCCACGGCGTAACCCGCGTCCCGATCTTCACCAGCGCGGAAAAACCCATGCTTCGAAAAAGGAACTCGGCCTTTTTTAGTTCTTTGTTGGACTTGTATTCAAATGCATTCGCGGTATTTTCAAAAGAAACAGATTTGGGGGTGGTACTCATTGACAATCGATAATTTGGCCGCAAAATTAGCGATTGCTGCAAAAATTCACCGTATTTTCGGATTAAATCGTCTGCTCATGAGAAAACGCGCGCCCCTTTGGCCCCTGATGGGGCTTTTTCTTGCCTGCCACCCTACCCCCCATTATGACACGATTGTAAAGAACGGCACCGTCTATGACGGCACCGGCGCCAGGCCCTTTTTAGGCGATATTGCCATCCAGGGCGACACCATCGCTGCCATCGGCGACCTTTCCGGAGCAACGGCCACCACTATCGTCGACGCAAAGAACAAGGCCGTCAGCCCGGGTTTTATCGATCTCCAAAGCCAGTCCATGGTCTCCCTCCTCCAGGATGGCCGCTCCCTCGGCGCAATCAAACAGGGGGTCACCCTCGAGATCTTCGGTGAAGGCTCCTCCGAAGGACCTTTCACCGATACCATGCGGCAGACCGAACAAAAAGACCAGGGCGATATCAAATACCCTGTCGAATGGTCCACCCTGAAAGAATATCTCCTGCACCTGCAAAAAAACGGCGTTTCGACAAATGTCGCCTCCTTCGTCGGCGCGGCCACTATCCGCGAGAACCTGCTCGGTTACGCCAACCGCGCCCCCGACAGCGCGCAGCAGGACCGGATGAACGGGCTCGTCCGCAAAGCCATGGAAGAAGGCGCCCTCGGCATCGGCTCCGCCCTCATCTATGCCCCCGGCGCCTATGCAAAGACCCCTGAGCTCATCCAGCTATGCAAGGCAGCGGCGCCCTATGGCGGCGTCTATATCTCCCATATCCGCAGCGAAGGGAACCGCTTGCTGGAAGCCGCTGACGAACTGATTCACATCTCCGCGGAAGCCCATATCCCCGCCATCTTCTACCACCTCAAAGCAGCCGGTAAACCCAACTGGAACAAGATGGACAGCCTCATCGCAAAGATCGACAGCGCCCGCAAGGCCGGCCTCGACATCACCGCCTGCATGTATACCTACACCGCCGGCGCCACCGGCTTCGACGCCTCCATGCCCACCGCCGTACAGGAAGGCGGGCTCGACAAATGGATCCAGCGCCTGAAAGACCCGGTCATCCGCAAGCAGGTGATAAAAGAGATGCGCACGCCGTCAAAGGATTGGGAAAATCTCTACCTCGGCGCCGGCGCAGACAACATCATCTGCACCGGCTTCAAACAGGACTCCCTGAAGTACCTCACCGGCAAACGCCTCAGCGAGATCGCAAAAATGCGGCATACTACCCCCGAACAGACCATCATCGATCTCGTCATCGCCGACCACTCACGGGTAGAGGTCATCTATTTCCTGATGAGCGAAGAAAACGTGAAAAAAGAGATCGCCCTTCCCTATATGGCCTTCGGCTCCGACGAAGCCAGCATGGCGCCCGAAGGAGTATTCCTGAAAAGCAGCTGCCATCCCCGCGCCTATGGCAATTTCGCCCGGCTCCTCGGCCACTATGTCCGCGACGAAAAACTGATCCCGCTCGAAACAGCCATCTACAAACTCACCGGAATGCCCGCCGGCTGGCTGAAGCTGAACAAACGAGGAACGCTAAAAACCGGTAACTACGCCGACGTCGTGGTCTTCGACCCGGCCACGGTAAAAGATAATGCCACCTACGAAAAACCCCACCAGCTGGCCACCGGCGTAGAGGACGTCTTCGTCAACGGCGCCCAGGTCCTCAAAGCAGGAACACATACCGGCGCCAAACCCGGCCGCGCCGTTTTCGGCCCGGGCTACAAAGCCGGCTGAACAAAGCCGGCTGACCCCCACCGCTAATTTCAACCCGCAAGCCCTTATCTTTGCCGCGCCAACGGCGAAATCAACACGCACCATGACGATCCTTCACACCGATATCTATAAGTTCTCCATCCCGATGCACCCTTTCACCATCGCAACGGGAACGATGCACTACGCCCAGAATATTTTCATCCGCATACACACCGACGCAGGCTACTACGGCGTCGGCGAATGCTCCGCCTTCCCCATGATCGTCGGCGAAACACAAGCCACCTGCTTCGAGATGGCAAAAGACTTCGCAGCCCTCTGGAAAGGAAAAGACGCCGCCGCACTGCCGACCCGCATGCAGGAACTCCACGATTTCACGGCCTTCAACGCAACCATCAAAAGCGCCTTCGACATGGCCCTGCATGATCTCGCCGCAAAAGCCGCCGGACAGCCGCTCTACCAGTTCCTCGGCAACGGGAGCACCAGCGACAACAGCAGCGGGAAAACCATCGCGAACAGACCCATCGAGACCGATCTCACCATCGGCATCGACACCCCGGAGAAAATGGCCGCCAGAGCCGTCGAATTCAAAGCCGACGGCGTCCGCATGATCAAGGTAAAACTCGGAAAAAACGGTCCCGAAGACGTCGATCGCATCAGCCGGATCCGCGCCGCCGTCGGCCCGGACATCATCCTGCGCATAGACGCCAACCAGGGCTGGGACTTCGAAACCGCCCGCACCACCCTGCAAAAAATAGGACCTTTCGATATCCAGTTCTGCGAACAGCCTATGCGACACTGGGATGACCACCGCCTCCCCCTGCTGCGCAGCCAGTCACCGGTAAAGATCATGGCCGACGAAAGCGTCTTCGATCATCCCGATGCAACCCGCCTCCTGGCGGCCAAAGCCTGCGACTACGTCAATATAAAATTTGCAAAATCGGGCGGCATCCTCGAAGCCACAAAGATCGATGCCGTCTGTAAAGAACACCAGATACCCTGTATGATGGGCGGCATGCTGGAAAGCCGCGTAGCCCTCACCGCCTTCGCCCATTTCGCCCTCGCCCATGACAACATCCGCTTCCACGATATGGATACCTGTCTGCTGGGACACAAGACCGACCCGGTCACTGGCGGCGTTCGGTACAACGGCTATTTCCTCGAGACCCCGGATACCCCCGGCATCGGCGCCGACGCGGATGAAGCCTTCCTCCGGCAATGTGAACACGCCTCAGTCTAACAGTTTCAGCGCCTCCTGGTCGTCATACTGCTGGATCAGCCGCTTCAGTTGCTGCTTCAATTCGGCAATCTTCCCGGCATACGCCGGATCACCATAAAGGTTCTTCACCTCATGCGGGTCCTTCTCCAGGTCATACAGCTCCCAGAAATTCCCCGGCCCATAGAATCGCGCGAGAACCCATCGCTCCGTACGGATGCCGAAATGCGGATAGACATGATGCGGCTGCGGGAACTCATAGTAATGATAGTACATGGCCTTCCTCCAGCCGGCGGCAGCGGCAGCAGTCGACCGCGCACCCCGCCTGCCGTCCACCAACGGCAAAAAAGAAACTCCCTGCATATCCGCCGGAGCCGGGATCCCCGCAATATCCAACATCGTCGGCGCCCAGTCGATATTGAGCATCATCGCCGGAACCGTACTCCCCGCCTTGATAACCCCCGGCCATCGCATCACAAACGGCGTCCTGAGCGACTCCTCATAGATCCACCGCTTGTCGAACCAGCCATGCTCGCCAAGAAAAAATCCCTGGTCCGAAGTATACACCACGATCGTATTCTTCGACAATCCACTCCTGTCCAGATAGTCCAGCAACTGGCCGATATTGCGGTCCAGCGACCTCGCCACCGATAAATAATCTTTCAGATACCGTTGATACTTCCAGCGCAGCAACGCCTCCCCGCTGTCCTTCCGCGCATCGAATTCCCGGCTGACGGTATTCTCATAATAATTGTAAAAAGCCTTCTTCTGCTCCGGAGTAAACCGGTTGTAAATGCCGCTATGCTCGTAGTCCGCATGCACCTTCAGGTCCTCCCTGAGCCGCATCGTTTTCGCGATCGTCATATCCTGATCCGCCGCCGCCTTGCGCCCGGCATAGTCATCATGAAAAGTCGGCGGCAACGGAAGATCCCGGCCATCATAGGCGCCCAGGTCCTGGATATCGGGCAGCCATTCCCGATGGGTGGCCTTTTCACCCACAACCAGCATAAAGGGCTTCGTCGTATCCCGCGCGGCAAGCCAGTCCTCCGTCAGCTTCGTGATGATATCGGTGACATAACCCGTCATCCGCGTCGTATCCCGCGAATCGATCAGATCGGGATTATAGTACTCCCCCTGCCCGTTGAGGATACGGAAATAGTCGAATCCCCGGGGAAGATTCCCCAGATGCCATTTCCCGATCCATGCCGTCTGATAGCCATTACCCCGCATCAGCATCGGAAACACGGGTTGACTGGTATTGAACTTTTTCTCATTTAACGTATAGCCGTTCTTATGACTGTATTTGCCCGTAAGCAACGTCGCCCGGCTGGGCCCGCAAATGGAATTGGTGACCATCGCCCGCGTAAAAAGGGCTCCTTCCCGGGCGATCCGGTCGATATTGGGCGTCGCAGTCAACCGGCTGCCATATGCGCCGATCGCCTGATAGGCATGATCGTCTGACAAAATAAAAATTATGTTAGGTCGCCCGGCGCCAGCCGCCGGAACAACCGCCCGGCTCTGCGCCCGGCCTGCCGCACCCGCAAAAAGCTGGAGCCCAAGCAAGAAAATGATATGTCCTTTCATCTGTATATATTTGCAGTATGCAAATTAAAGCAAAGACGGCCAAAGAATCCCTCATTGTCATGACGGAACTGGTATTGCCAAACGATACCAACGTATTCGGCAACCTGATGGGCGGCCGCCTGATGTACTGGATGGATATCGCCGCCGCCCTGTCCGCAGGAAAACACTGCAACGCCCCGGTGGTCACCGCCTCCGTCGACAATATATCCTTCGAAAACCCGATCAAACTGGGCAATGTGGTGCACATTGAGGCAAAAGTCAGCCGCGCATTCAAAAGCTCCATGGAAGTGCACATGAAGGTCTGGGGAGAAGACCTCACCCAGCAATATCGCTACAAGAGCAACGAAGCCTATTATACCTTCGTGGCCCTCGACCCCAACCGCAGACCACGCCCCGTCCCCGAGGTCAACGCCGAAACAGACGAGGAAAAAAAATTATACGATGGCGCACTCCGCCGCCGGCAATTACGCCTGATCCTCGGCGGAAAAATGCAACCCGAAGAAGCCGGCGAACTGAAAGCCTTCTTCATGAAAAGCTAAGGCCGAGGATTATTTTTTAAAGACATGCTTTTGTTCTATATTTAGAAAGCGTCCACAGTACACGATAGGTCGCTTCTGGTATCCCGTGCCCGTCACACACCAAAGCTTGTCATTAATGAATTCCCAAAAGCGATTCATCAACTGCTGTATCCTGCTTATACTGCTAGCCTTATCAGCGAGCCCCGCCCTCTCCCAGGACGGCGCCGGCCCCGATAGCCGGCTTTACAATGGCCACGAATATATTCGAAACGGCATCCACGCGGTAGGCTTTCCCTTCTTGCTTTCAGACAGCCTGCAACCGGGCACCCTGGTCTATGACGGCATCCTATACCCCAATCTCCCGATGCAATATGACCTCGTTCTCGACGAGCTCATTATCCGCGACTATACGGGCAAGGCGCTGATCAGCCTTATCCCGAACAAGATCGGCCACTTTCTCATCGGGGATCATTCCTTTCGCTATATCCCGGAAACCCCACTCGCTTCATCGCTACCCAAAGCAGGCTTCTACGAAGAGCTTTGCGGCAGGGACTCCGTTGCCCTATTCGCCCACCGCGAAAAAAAACTCGTCTTCCCGGCCAGGCCCGAAGACCCGGTAAGATATGAACAGCGCAGTTATTACTTTCTCCGCATCGGCAGCGCCTACACTCCCGTCGATGGCGAATCCTCCCTCCTCGCACCACTGAAAGACAAAAAACCCACCTTGAAAAAATACATCCGTGACAATAACATCCGCTTCAAAAAAGACCTTGAGAAAGCGCTTGTATCCACGACGGCGTATTATCTGAAATTAACCAACTGACATGCCCCACCGCCCGCTTCATATCTTCCTTCTTATTCTATTCCTCATCGCTGGAGTGGACACCAAGGCACAGGACCGGCCGCGGGTGACCGGCAACTTCGAAGGATATACCTTCCAACGCCTCGCCGCCCGCCTGGAAGGCATCACCGGCTATCGTTTCTACTACGATCCAAAGGACGTCGACAGCATGTCCATCGAAATGTCGGTCAACAAAGCCACCCTCTCCCAGATCCTGGACCAGATCTTTCAGAATACCGATCTTCACTATACCATCGATCCCTCGGGACGCATCTTCATCACCAGACACGTCGTCCTGCTCACCACCCTGCCCATGCGGCTCGGCGGCGCCACCCGCCTGCCGGATTCATCGAAGAATATCCTCAGCGAAGAACAGCCGCAGCAGGAGCGCTCGGGGTTGAAAAAAGCACTCGTCGAAAACCAGTTGCTGGAGATCGGCAGCAGAACCGGCCGCTCAGGCGGAAAAGCCACCATCGCCGGCTACGTGCGGAATAGCAAAACAGGCGAGCCGATCGTCGGCGTCAACGTCTATGCCGATACGACGGCACTCGGAGTGGCGACGGACCAATTCGGCTATTATTCGCTCACCATCCCCAAAGGCCGCCATATTATCCACATCAGCTATGCCGGACTGAAAGATACCCGGCGCCACATCGATCTCCACTCGGACGGAAAACTGGACGTCGATATGGTGGATGCCATCACCACCCTGACAACGGTCATCGTCTCAGCCGAAAAGACCTCCAACACCCAAAGCGTGCAAATGGGCGTAAACCGGCTGAACATAAAACAGATAAAACAGGTGCCCGTCGTCTTTGGCGAAACCGATGTAATGAAGGTCGTTCTTACCCTCCCGGGTGTCACCTCGGTAGGCGAAGCCAGCAACGGGATCAACGTCAGGGGCGGCTCCACGGACCAGAACCTGATCCTCTTCGATGACGCAACAGTCTATAACCCTTCCCATCTCTTCGGGTTCTTCTCCGCCTTTAACCCCGATGTCGTAAAAGGGGTCGAACTCTATAAAAGCGCCATCCCACCCAAATATGGCGGCCGCCTGTCCTCCGTCCTGGATGTGACCATGCTGGACGGTAACAGCAAAAAATGGTCGGGCGTCGCGGGCATCGGTCCCCTGACCAGCAAATTTGCGATCGAAGGGCCCCTCCAAAAAGACAAAACATCCATCGTGGCGGCATTCCGCACCACCTATTCCGACTGGCTGCTGAATGCCGTCCCAAACAGCGCCTACAACAACAGCAAAGCCAATTTCTATGATGGGAATATCCGTATCACCCATGTCATCGATCCAAAGAACAGCCTCTATCTGATGGGCTACCTCAGCTCCGATTGGTTCAATCTGAACAATGACACCACCTATCGCTATAAGAACAGGAACGCCAACATAAAATGGAAACACATTTTCAACAATAAATCCTACGCTCTTTTTTCAGCCGGTCTCGATCGCTATCAGTATGGAATCTCCGATCCCCACGATACGGTCAACGCGTTTAAGCTGGGATTCGACATCAACCAAACCTGGTTCCGCGCCGAGTTCAGCTACACGCCCAACAACCGGCACTCGATCAGTTATGGTGTCAACAGCATCTATTATACGCTGCACCCCGGTTACTACTCTCCGGTCGGCGCGGACTCCAGGGTCGTCAATAACGTACTCGCCGCCGAGCAGGGACTGGAAAACGCCGTCTATCTGGGTGATCGCTACACCGTCAATTCAAAACTCTCCATCGATGCCGGCATCCGGTACTCCATATTCAGTTATCTCGGGCCACATGATGTCTACAATTACGTCCCCGGCCTTCCAAAACAGGTGACAACCATCACCGACACCACGGTCTATAATAAAGGAAAGATCATAAAAACCTATGGCGCACCCGAGATCCGGCTGTCCGCCCGCTACACGCTTTCCGATAACTCCTCCATCAAGGCCAGCGTCAATACCCTCCAGCAATACATCCACATGCTCTCCAACACCGTCGCCATCTCCCCGACGGATATCTGGAAGCTAAGCGACCCCAACATCAAACCCCAACAGGGCCAACAGGTCTCCATCGGCTATTACCGGAATCTCAAGTCGAATACCATCGAAGCATCCATCGAGGTCTACTATCGGCGGATAAAGAACTACCTGGATTATAAAAGCGGCGCCCAGTTGGTGCTGAATCCGCATATCGAAACCGATGTCCTGAGAACAAAAGGAAAAGCCTATGGGGTCGAGCTCCTGCTAAAGAAGCCCGCGGGCCGGCTGAACGGCTGGCTCAGCTACACATGGTCAAGAACCTTTCTCAAACAGGACGATCCACTCGCGGGCGAACTTATAAACGACGGCAAGTATTACCCCGCAAGCTTCGACAAGCCGCATAACATCAATTTCGTCGGCAATTACCGCATCACTCACCGCTACAGCATCTCGACGAACATCGTCTACAACACCGGCCGGCCGATCACCCTCCCCCTGGCCGTATTCACCCTCGGCGGATCACCGGGACTCTATTATTCCCAGCGCAACCAATACCGGATACCCGACTATTTTCGCGCCGACCTGTCCGTCATCATCGACGGCAATCACCGGCTCCATCAGGCCACACATAATTTCTGGACCTTTGGCGTATACAACCTCACCGGACGAAAAAATCCCTACTCAGTATACTTCGTCCAGGAGAACGGCCTGGTAAAGGGCTACCAGTTGTCCATATTCGGCACGCTCATACCCTTCGTCACCTATACCATAAAATTCTGATCATGAAGCTCCGGGTCCTGTATATTTCTCTATTGATGGTGACGCTGCTGGTGGTCGTCATCCGCTGCAAACAGGTCTATGCGCCGCCCGCGATCAAAGCCACAAACAATTACCTGGTAGTCGACGGATTCATTAACACCGGCGCCAACGCCGTCTCCTCCATAAATCTCAACAGAACAAGAGGCCTCAACGACTCCACACCTTCGGGCATCCCCGAGTTGCATGCCAAAATCTCCATCGTAGCATCCGGCGGCGCCGGCTATCCCCTCACCGATACCGCCGGCAACGGCACCTACACAAGCGCCCCGTTAAACCTCGACATCAACCAACGCTATTCCCTCGAGATCACGACCTCGGACGGCCGCAAATATGCTTCCGATGCAGTCTCCTGCAAACGAACCCCGCCGATCGACAGCGTCTACTGGCGCCAGCCCGGTGACCTCACGATCTATGCGACTACCCATGATCCCGCCAACAATACCCGGTACTACCGCTTCGACTATCTCGAAACCTGGGAACACGATGCCAACCTGCAAACACCCTGGATAGTCGTCAACGGCAGGATCACCGCCGCCGACTCCCTCACTCAGCGATCCCAGTGCTGGACCACGGTCCCCTCCGGCAATGTCCTGCTGGCCAATTCCACCGCCCTCTCCACGGATGTCATCAACGGCTTTGCACTGACCACCATCCCCTACGGCGACACCCGGTTCAACATCAAATACACCATCCTCGTCCGGGATTACGCCTTGTCGGAAGACGCTTACAATTACTGGCTACTCGTTCAGAAAACCTCCGACAATCTCGGTACGCTGTTCGACCTGCAGCCCACTCAGTTGCTCGGCAACATCCACTGCACCAGCAATCCCTCCGAAGCGGTCATCGGCTATCTCTCCGCCACTTCGGTACAGGAGCAACGGATATTCATCTACCGGTATTATCTGAACAGCTGGCCCCACAACGATCTGACCTATGGCTGCGATTCGATAAGTATTCCCAAAAACCCAGCGGACGCCCTTATCTACACCTACCCGGATACCCTCTATGCGCCCTGGTATTTCATCACGAATGGTCCCCTGGTGCTCGCCTCCCGCATCTGCCTGGATTGCACGCTCTTCGGCGGTTCCAATAAAAGACCCTCTTTCTGGCAATAATGGGGATCCAAAAAAGACATATCATCCCTTTCCTGTTGCTGCTCCTCGCCGGCGGGATCCGCTGCAGACAAACCTACGCCCCGCCCGCCATCCAGGCCGTCAACAGCTATCTGGTGGTGGATGGGTTTATCAACACCGGGACAAATAGCATCACCACCTTTAAGATCAACCGGACCAGAAATCTCGGTGACTCGACCGTCACCGGCATCCCGGAATTGCACGCCCGGATCTCCATCGTAAGCGACAATGGCGCCACCTGGTCCCTCACCGACACCGCCGGCAACGGCACCTATACCAGCGCTGCCCTCACGCTCGACATCAATCATCGTTATAGCATCGCGATCACGACCTCCGACGGCCGAAAATATGCTTCCGACCCGGTCCCCTGTAAGCAGTCCCCCCCGCTCGACAGCGTCTACTGGCGCCAGCCCAATGATTTCTTCGTCTATGTTTCCTCTCATGACCCCACCGGCAACACCCGCTACTACCGGTACGACTATACCGAAACCTGGGCGCACGATGCCACCTTTTCAACGCCCTGGGGCGTGGCCAACGGCAAGATCATCGCATTGGACACGACAGATCAAACGACGTTTTGCTGGACGACCGTCAACTCTTCCAACGTCCAGCTGGTCAATAATGCCGCACTTTCGCAGGACATCGTCTCCGGATATAACGTCAGGACCATCCCAAACGGCGATTCCAAAATAACCAAACGCTATAGTATCCTCGTCCGCCAATACGCCCTGACGGAAGAAGCATACAATTATTGGCTGCTCATTCAAAAGACCTCCGACAACCTGGGAACTCTTTTCGACGTCCAGCCCACCCAACTCGTGAGCAACATCCACTGCATCACCAACTCTTCCGAACCCGTCATCGGCTTCCTCAGCGCCACCTCGGTACAACAACAAAGGATCTTCGTCTATCAGACCTGGCTCAACAACTGGCAGCACCAAAGTCTCGTTTATCAGTGTGATACCCTCGAATTAGGCTATGATCCGTCCACGTTCCCGGCTTTCAATCCACCAAAGCAGGATTCCGGCTACGCTCCCTATTATTTTCATGGCTTTACGGTCCTGATACTGGCTCCACAATTTTGTCTGGACTGCAGATTGTTCGGCGGCACAAACCAAAAACCTTCATTCTGGTAATATGCGGATCATCACTACGACCCTCTTGCTTTTCATTTGCGGCGCCGCCTGGGCGCAGGCCGAAAAAGATAGCCTGCAAAGCGCGTTCGTCCGGTACCAGTCGCATACCCCCCGGGAGAAGCTGTTCGTACACATGGATAAGACGGTTTACCTCGCCGGGGAAACCATTTGGTTCAAGCTGTATTCGCTCGACGCGGTCGCCGATACTCCCCTTACCCTCTCAAACGGGGTCTACGTGGAAGTCCTGGATAAAGATCAGAAAGCCGTGTTGCAGGAAAAACTGGCGCTCGACAACGCCAGAGGCGACGGCTATTTCAGGATACCCGCCTCCATTCCCTCCGGCCATTATGTCTTCCGCGCCTATACCAACTGGATGAAGAACTTTAGCCCCGACGGGTATTACCAGCAACAGCTGACGATCCTCAACACCCTTAGCGAATCGGCAGGCCCCGACTCCTCCCGCCATGGGGAGGATAATATCCGCTTCTTCCCCGAAGGCGGTAACCTCGTGAACGGCATCTCCTCCGTCATCGCCTTCAAAGCAGTCAACGCCGCCGGCCGGGGTATCACCTGTCACGGCGTGATCGTCACCCAGCAGCAGGACACGGTCGCCCGTTTTCAGTCAAACCAACTGGGGATGGGAAACTTCTCGCTGACACCCGCAAAAGGGAACAGCTACTATGCACGCGTGGAAACCCCTTCTTCCGTCCAGACGGAAAAACTCCCCACGGCATTCGACCAGGGCTATGTAATGCACCTCGATCGGCCCGAAGGAAAAGATCTTCGCATCCTCGTAACCGCAACATCCGCCACCACCGCTCCGGTGGTGTATCTTTTTGTGCATACCCGCGGCCAGGCAAAGATGGTCCGGACCGGCTACCTCAATAACAACCAGGTCAGCTTCTCCGTCAACCCGGACAGCCTCGACGAAGGGATATCCCATTTCACCGTCCTCAATAGCAACCGGCAACCGGTCTGCGAACGGCTTTGGTGCAAACCACCCCGCCGGCAATTACACATCGGGGTAAATATGACCGCGGCGGCAAACCCACGCGAAAAGATAATGGTCCGCCTCTCCACGACGCGGCCCGACAACCGCCCCGCCAGGGCCAACCTGTCCGTGTCCGTATTCCTCCTTGATTCCCTGCAATCTATCCCGGAGGAGAACATCGTCAACTATCTGCTGCTGACCTCCGATCTCCGCGGAAGGATAGAATCCCCGGCTTCCTATTTCGAAAACACAGACCCGGCAACAAGTGCCATCCTCGACAACCTGATGCTCACACAGGGATGGACTCGCTTCCGCTGGGAGGATATCCTCCGGGATAAACTGTCAAACCTGGACTTCCGGCCGGAAAAGGATGGCCTGCAGATCAGCGGAAGGATTATAGACAGAAGGACAAACCTGCCTCCCCCGCCGACGATCGGCTATCTTTCGGTACCGGGTAGACGCTTTAGCCTGGCAACGACCCTCAGTCGCAGCGATGGCAGCCTGCTGTTTCACGTCAACCCCTTCTACGGGAGCAGGGAGATCATCGTGCAGGCCGATAACCGCGCGGACAGCAATCTCCATATCGAGATCTCGAACCCTTTCTCCGACCGGTTCGCCTGGCAACCGGAAACGGATTCCCTGATCCCCGCCGGAGCCCGGAACCAACTCCTGTATCGCAGCATAAATGTACAGGCGGAAAATGCCTATCGCACCGCGGAGAAACATCGGCTGTCGCCCCTCTCGCCGGGAGACACGACAGGGTTTTATGGCTATCCCGATCTCCGGTATAACCTCGACGACTATACCCGGTTTGTAACGATGGATGAAGTGGTCCGCGAATATATTCAGGATGTACGCGTTCGCAGGAATTCCGGCAGCGCTTATTTCCGCGTGCGAAACGCCCTGTTCAACAATTTCTTTGACGACGATCCCCTGCTGCTCGTCGACGGCGTTCCTGTATTCGACGGAGCGAAGATGATGTCCATCGATCCGCTCAGGATCGATAAGATCGACGTCGTCTCCCACCGGTATCAATACGGTCCCTCATTTACCGATGGTATCGTCAGTTTCCTTTCTTACCAGGGAGACCTCGGTGGGTATACCCTGGATCCCTCCGCCGTAGCGGTCCAGTATAATGGGTTCCAGCAACACCAGGAATTCTATTCTCCCATCTACCAGCCGGGCGACCAAAGCCCCCTGCCCGATCTCCGCAACCAGCTGCTCTGGTCGCCCGAGGTCGATACCGACGCCGCCGGCGAAAAACAGCTCTCACTGTACACCTCCGATTGGAAAGGGAAATATGTTCTGGTAGTTCAGGGGATCACGGCCGATGGCCTCCCCGGCTATGCGGTCAGCACGTTCACCGTCGGAAAATAGAACCGCCTACCCTCCACTGTCCTCGCCCCGTCGGCCCTCCCTGCCCGCGTCGCCGCCGGCCCCGGATGTGCCGCAGTCAATACGCCGATCCTTCCGGCATCTCCTCCGCCTTGGCGAACGCCGCGTTTGCCTTCGCCCGGTACTCCGCCGCGCCGTTCTTATGCTGCGCCTCCAGGCATTGCGCCAGCCCCAGCATCGACCACCCGTTCCCCGGGTTATGGACCAGGTCATCCCGGTATAGCTTCTCCGCCTCCACCGGATTTTTCTGCCTGAGCAGGCAAGCCCCCGCAAAATGCCGCGC
The DNA here is from genome assembly GCF_036500295.1 of Puia sp. Classification (NCBI taxonomy): domain Bacteria; kingdom Pseudomonadati; phylum Bacteroidota; class Chitinophagia; order Chitinophagales; family Chitinophagaceae; genus Puia; species Puia sp. The sequence continues at coordinate 46,526 of NZ_DASYCH010000075.1, forward strand.
CGGCAAAACCCAATCTTTCGGCTCCCCATAGGTCATCGCATCTTCGAGCCGGATCGCCTGTTCAAAAGCGGTATTCGCCTCGCGGTTGTTTCCCCGTGCAAATAGGATCTCGCCTTCAAGGAGGGCCGCTGCAACGGAAGCACCCGCGATCGGCGCATTGTGTGGCCGGATCCTCTCGGTCAGCACCGGGTCCTTCATCTTCAGCCGCAGCCCATCCAGACAAGCCGTCGCCGCCGGGACATCCCCCTTGCGGACAAACGCCATCCCCCGCGCAAATTCGTTGAGTATCCAGGCATACGTCCACGCGCTGTCCGGCTCGGCCCGGTCCAGAATTGACTGCCATTTCCTCATCCGGATATCGACAAAAACCGGCATCGTATACAGGTATTGCAGGTAGGTTTCTTCATGCCGCATCCTAGGCTCCGCTATCCGCCGGCATTCCTCCGCCTCCCGCATGGCCACGTCATACATCCCGCCGGTAAGGGCGCAGAAGGATTCCACCGCATGATAATGGATAATGGAAGACCCAAGATGCAGGTTCGGCGCCAGCCGGACGAATTCCCTTTGCGCCTCACTCGCCGAATCATTAATGGCCACCCCACGCACATAAAGACCCGTCCGCTGAAAAGAATGACTGGCCATATGCACCATATGCGGGACACCCGGCATCAGCAAAGGCAGCTTCTCTGCGCTGGCCAGCGTCGCCTCCGGATGCCGCGAGGCTTCCAGCAAATGGATCTGATAGTGTAAAGCCGCCGGATGGTTGGCATCGGCCGCAAGGATCTCCGCGCAATACCGCACCAGCTCGGGCGTCCAGGGCTTTGGCTCGCCTGCCGGATCAAACATATCCCAGGCATGTTCGGTCATCACCCCATCGATATACAATGCCTTGATATCCCGGTCGCCGGGATATTTCGCGATCATCCGTTTCATGGCTTCCGAATAGGCGCTGTTCAGGTCGGCGCGGTGGCTGTCTGAGACATCATCGGAATACCGCCGGTCCATGACGGCCGCCAGGTCCTTCTCCTTTTGCGGTGCATTACCCGCCAATCGGTTCATCTTCTTCAACACCGGCAACACCCACGAAGGCATCTTATAAGTAAAGGTGCTGTTATAATAAGGTCCCATGGCCAGGGCCTGCCCCCAGTAGGTCATCAGGCTGCTGCTGTCTCTCAACGAGGCTTCCCGGAAGGAAGCAAGGGACTCCGTCAGGTGATAGCCGTAGTAAAGGCTTAGCCCCTGATCAAAATAATATTGCGCACTGTCATTGGTAGTGGAAATGGGATAATGATAATGCCCCCATCCGGGAAAAATGGGCGAATCCCGGCCCGCTGCGTCCGGCGACGGGTCCGTCTCCGCGGCGGATGAACAATCGACGATCTCCCCCTTCCTTACATAGCCGGAAGGAACAGGTTGCCGCGTCCCCGTACTGAGGGATAAGAAAAGCAGCACGAACAATAGTCGAAACATATGTCGTTAGATAGGTTCCTTGATCCAGTGATGGGCCCCCTTCAGCATAAACTTCTTACTCTGTTCGATACCATCCATCACCTGTTCCAGGATACGTTCCACCGGCGCGTCGTAGTCAATAGGCAGCGGTTCTTTAAAAGTAACGGAGAGCGGGATGCCCTTTTTCTTGAACTTCAACCCCTTCTTGTCAAAGGCCCGCCAGAATCCGCCAATTACCACCGGCACGACGATCGGCCGGGTTTGCTTGATGATATGCGCCGTACCCTTCCGGCCCGGAGCAAAGGCCTTGGTAGTACCCTGCGGAAAAGTGATCACCCAGTTGCTCTCCAGGGCCCGGAAGATCTTCCGCGTATCCGAAGGATCGAGCCCCCTGCGCACTTCCTTGCTCTCCCTGTTCCAGGTGCGCTTCACCGTTAATGCCCCGCCCATCGTGAACAGCCGGCTCACCCAGGTGGCCCGCATCGTTTCCTCCGCGGCGACATAATACACATTCGTAAAAGGATTCAAAAGATAATAAGGAATGCCCAACTTGTCCCTCTTCCCCCATTTCACGGCACAGAATATATGCAGAAAGGTGATCACATCCGCGAAATAGGTCTGATGATTGCTGACAAACAGTACGTTCCCCTTGGGCAACCGGCGAAGATGCTCCGTTCCGCTGATGGTGAGGCGGTTCACAATCGTTAACCCGGGATAGGAGATTATCCCTACAACAGCATAAACCAGCTTCCGCACCAGCCGGAAATTCTTCAAGCGTTCTCTCAATGGCATTGTAGAAAGTATGTAGGACTGATTACCGGTTCGAATGTACGGAAGAATCCGCAATTACCCTTAACAAAGACACCCCGCATGCTGTAACTTTGCACCCTATGGCGCTTAACACAGTTATCTTCGACATGGATGGCCTGCTCATCGATTCCGAACCCTGCTGGCAGGAAGCCGGGATGGAAACCTTACTGGAATTCAAAGTTACCCTCTCGCAGGTGCAATACCACCACACCACCGGTCTTCGCACCCGCGAATGGCTGGATTATTGGTTCTCACAATTCGGCATCGGCAAAGAAGGAATACCCGCAGCCGAAGCCGCGCTCCACAGGAACGTTATCGGGAAGATAAAAGCCAATGCCGCGCCCATGCCGGGTGTCAAACCCATCATCGATTTCTTCAAAACCCGCGGCTTCCACATCGGTCTGGCCACCTCTTCCCCCCTCTCGCTCGTACAGGTGGTGGTCGACAAACTCGGGATCGGCAACTGCTTCGAAGCCATCGCCTCCGCCGAACACCTGCCCTATGGGAAACCCCATCCGCAGGTGTATATGGACTGCGCTGAAGCGCTTTCCGTCAACCCGCTCCACTGCCTCGCCTTCGAAGATTCCTTCAACGGCCTCATCGCCGCCAAAGCCGCCCGGATGAAATGCGTGGTGGTGCCCGTCAATGACCAGGCCCACCTGCCAAAATGGGGCGCCGCCGACCTCCAACTCGGCTCCCTCCTCGAATTCACCGAACAACATCTAAAACAGCTCCAATAAAAAAAGGCTTGGTCGCAAGACCAAGCCTTATATTTCGCATTCAGCGCTTACTATTTCTTCTCCTCACCACCAACATTCTGATCCTTCTCTTCCTGCTTCAGCTTCTCTTTGATAGAAGCTAAGGCGCCCAGATCACCAAGCGTCGGCTTCTCAACCTTCTGCTGGATGTTCTTAACAGCCTTGCGGGTCTTGTCGGCATCAACCCTCGCTTCCTTCTTGACAGCCTCACGCTCCTGATGCTGGGACTGTTCCCAAAGCCGGGTATGCGACAACACGATCCTCTTCTCATTGCGATCAAACTCGATCACCATGAACGAAGCCGTCTCGTCAGCCTGCACCTGCTTGCCGTCTTCCTTGTTGAGGTGACGGTTGGGAGCGAAACCTTCCAGACCGTAAGGCAGCTGCACGATAGCACCCTTCTCATCCTTGCGGATGACCAGGCCTTCATGCACGGAGCCGACAGCGAAAGTTTCCTCCAGCGCATTCCAGGGATCTTCTTCCAGTTGTTTGTGTCCCAGTTGCAGCTTGCGATTGTCCTTGTCGATGCCAAGGATCATCACGTCGATATGCTGTCCAACTTTCGTATACTCGGAGGGGTGATTGAAACGTTTCAACCAGCTCAGGTCGCTGATATGGATCATACCGCCGATGCCGGGAGCCAGCTCGACAAATACGCCATAAGGAGTGATATTCTTCACCAGACCGTTGTGACGGCTGCCCTGCGGGAATTTCGTTTCGATCGTATTCCAGGGATCCTCGCTCAGCTGCTTGATGGACAAGCTCATCTTGCGGGCATCCTTGTCAAGCGTAACAACCTTCGCCTGGTGCTCGTCGCCCAGTTTGAAGAATTCCTTCGCATTGATCGGCGTATTGGCCCAGGTGATCTCACTCACGTGCACCAGACCTTCTACGCCAGGCATGATCTCCAGAAATGCACCGTAGTCTTCGATATTGACCACCTTACCCTTAACGATCTCACCTTCCTTGATCGTCTCAGGCAGCACATCCCACGGATGCGGTGTCAGCTGTTTCAAACCCAGACTGATACGCTTCTTGCCGTCGTCGAAGTCCAGAACCACCACTTGCAGCTTCTGGTCCAGCTTCAGCACCTCGCTCGGATGGCTGATACGTCCCCAGCTGATATCGGTGATATACAGCAGACCGTCCAGACCACCGAGGTCCATAAAGGCGCCGAAATCGGTGATATTCTTGATCGTACCTTCCAACACCTGGCCTTTCTCGAGCTTGCTGATAATCTCGGCACGTTGTGCTTCGATATCGCTTTCGATAAGCGCCTTGTGGGAAACTACGGCATTCTTGATGGCTTCGTTGATCTTCACGACCTTGAACTCCATCGTCTTGCCCACGAACTGATCATAATCGGTAACCGGCTTCACGTCGATCTGGCTACCAGGTAAGAAGGTTTCCATACCAAATACATCGACGATAAGGCCACCCTTGGTCTTGCTGGTAACGGTACCCGTAACCACTTCGCCGGTCTTGTGCACTTCCACGATCTTCTCCCAGGCGCGCGTAATACGTGCCTGCTTGCGGCTGAGGTGCAGATGACCTTCCCGGTCTTCCTTCTCAACCACCATTACTTCTACTTCATCACCGGTCCGCAGATTGGCGAGGTCCCGGAACTCATTCAGGGATACAAGCCCATCGCTCTTGAAACCGATGTTCACTACCACGTCGGTCTTGGTCAGACCTACTACAAGGCCTTTTACCAGTTCCCCATCCGTGATAGCCACGAACGTACCCTCATACACCTTGTCATACTTCAATTTTTCTTCCTTGGTGTAGACGGCCACATTGCGCTTGTCAATGCTCCAGTCAAAATCATCATGTGCAGTTTGCACAGGCACAGGTGCTTTTGTTGACGCTGTAGCCTCCGGTGCAGCCGTTGCTACTCCCGCAGTCTCCTGTGATTCAGCGTTTGAGTTAACAATATTGTTTTCAGACATAATAAAACCCCGGGTTTTTGATCGGGGTTGCAAAGATACGAAAAATCACGAAATTTCTACCTGGCGGGCACCCTTTCATCCACCCTTCTCCGCCACCCCACCGCAGGCCGCCGCCCCGCCGCAGGCTGCCGCAACACTCGCCGCAGCTACCCATCCGCTTGTCCAGGCATGCTGGAAATTGAACCCGCCCGTCACCCCATCCACATCCAGGATCTCCCCCGCAAAGAAAAGCCCCGCCACCTTCCGGCTCTGCATACTTGCCGAATCCACCTCCGCCAACCGGACCCCGCCGGCCGTCACAAACTCTTCCTTGAACGTCGTTTTCCCCCGCACGGCAAAGCTCCCCGCACAAAGCAGAGTGACCAGCTTGTTCTGCTCCCGGGCCGGCAGGTCGGCCCAGCGAACCCCGGCCCCGATCCCCGCCACCCCGAGCCAATATTCCCAAAGCCGCTGCGCAACTCCAAAAGGATTCCGGTTGACAACAGCTTGCCCCGCCCGCTCCTGCCGCTGATCCTGCATCACGTCCCGCGCCTCCTGCTCCGGCATATCGATCCAATTTACTTGAATACCAAAAGAGTACGCCCGTTCCGCAAGCTCCCTCGCACCCCAGGCCGACAATCTCAGCACCGCCGGGCCGCTAAGCCCCCAATGCGTGATCAGCACCGGCCCCTTTTCCACCAGCTTCGTCCCGGCGACCTTCACCTGCACCCGCGGCATCGATACGCCCATCAACCCCACAATCGGATCTCCCGGCATATTGAACGTGAAAAGGGACGGTACCGGTTCCTCGATCGAATGCCCAAGCGCCCGGACCCAGTCAAACATTCCCGATTTGGGATATCCCCCGCAAGCGATACACACAAAGTCAGCCGGCAACACCCGGCCATCCGCCAGCCCGATCCGAAACCGCTCTGCCGCATCCACGTCACCCCCGCCCCCTATTGCCCCATCTCCGCCCCCCACCATCTCGATCCTCTTCACCTCCGCCTGCATCCTGATCTCCACGCCATAGGCATTTACCTCCCGCATCAAACAGTCGATAATGGTCTGCGACGTATCCGTCACCGGAAACATCCGCCCATCTTCCTCCTTCTTCAATTCCACCCCTCTCTGCCGAAACCACTCGATCGTATCCGTCGTAAACCAGCGATGAAAAGCCTTGCGGACAAAATGCTGCCCCCGCGGATACCGGCCGGCCATCGCGGCAATCTCAAAGCAGGCATGCGTCACATTGCACCGCCCGCCCCCGCTGACCTTGACCTTGCCGAGCAGCTTGCCACTCTTCTCAAGCACGGTCACACGCAGCCCCGGACTCATCCGCGCCGCATTCACCGCGCAAAAGATCCCCGCGGCCCCGCCGCCAATAACGATCAATTGTTTACTCATAAAAAAAGCCCCTCGGGAGAGGGGCGCCGGTATCTTTAAGACGGCAGCGCAGCTGCCTGTCCAGTAAATAGATGATTATTCGCCTTCTCCGCAGCCTCGATAATACTATAATCCGAAAGGATATCCGCCTTCCCCTTCTTCACCGCCACATCATGCTCAAAATGCACCGAAGGCTGATGATCCACCGTCCGCACCGTCCACCCATCACTCTCCGTATAAACGTCCCGCTTCCCCTGGTTGATCATCGGCTCGATCGCCAACACCATCCCCTCTTTTAGCTTCGCCCCCGTACCCCGGCGGCCATAGTTCGGGATCTGCGGGTCCTCATGAAGACTCTTCCCCAATCCATGCCCCACCAGCTCCCGGACCACCCCATAGCCATATTTCCTCGCCGTATGCTCCTCTATCGCATAGGAGATATCTCCTACCCTGCCGCCCGCAATGGCCTTCTCGATCCCCTTGTACAGGGATTCCTTGGTCACCTGGATCAGTTGCGTCACCTCCGGCCCCGGATCACCGATCGCAAAAGTATAGGCATGATCCCCATGATACCCCTTCTTGATCACCCCGATATCCACCGAAATGATATCCCCTTCCTTCAGCGCCTGCCCATTGGGAAACCCATGCACCACGACATCATTCACCGAAGTACAGGAGTTAAACGGATAACCCCGGTAATTGAGGAACGAAGGAATGGCCCCATGATCGCGGATAAACTCCCCGATCAGCTTGTCCAGTTCCAACGTCGTCGTCCCTGGCTTCAGGGTCTTAGCTACTTCAGTAAGCGTCTTGCTGACCAGCAGCGCGCTGTCGCGCATCAACTCTATCTCCGCCGGTGTCTTATAGTGTATCATACTTGTAAAATTGCGCGAATAGGTCTGCAAGCCAAATTAGCCCTATTCGCGCAAAAGGCTAACGTCTGACCTTCGGTCGAGCCGCTTCCAGCGGCTCTTATAAAAAGACCTGTCAGGAGGTCTAATTCCTAACAGGTCACTATAGTAAAAAGTTTATTCGCTCTTTCTTACGATCCCGCGGTTCTGTTCCGGCGATCCTCGCCGGCCCAAACCCTAGATCACCGCATTCGAAACCGAATTCGCGCGCCCCTGGATCCTTCCACTCTTCATCAACCCGTCATACTGACGCATCAGCAGCTGGGTCTCTACCTGCTGGAGGCTATCCAGGATAACACCCACCATGATCAACAGCGACGTGCCGCCAAAGAAAGAGGCAAACCCCTGCGTGACCCCCAGTCGTTGCGCAAATCCGGGCAGGATACCCACGATAGCCAGCAAAAAGGCGCCGGGCAACGTGATCTTATCCATCACCGAACCGATATAGTCGGCCGTCGGCTGACCCGGCTTTACACCCGGGATGAAACCGTTGTTCCGCTTCAGATCGTCGGCAATCTGCTTGGGATTAAATATCAGCGCCGTATACAGGAAAGTAAACCCGATAACGATCACGCCGTAAATAACCATATGGATATAGTCGCGCGGATCGGAGAACAGTCTCGCGATCCCCTTCGTGGAATCAAAGCTGGCAAAGATAGTCGGCAGGAACATGATCGCCTGCGCAAAGATGATCGGCATTACACCCGAAGAGTTGACCTTCAAAGGCAGGAACTGCCGCGCGCCACCAAACTGGCGGCTGCCGACGATTTGCTTGGCATAGTTGACCGGCACCTTGCGAACGCCCTGGATCAGGACGATAAGCCCCATGATGATGGCCACCAGAACGGCTATCTCGATGACAAAAACAAGGATACCACCGCTGCCGGTAGCGACCTTGGCATTCCACTCCTGCACGAAGCTGCGGGGAAGCCGGGCAAGGATACCGATCATGATGATCAGCGACTGCCCGTTGCCAAGTCCTTTATCCGTGATCTTCTCACCCAGCCACATGACAAACAGCGTACCCGCGGTCAGCACAATCGGCGTCACCAGCCAGAAATAAGCGCTGAACGAGTCGAGGATCGCATCCTTGCCAAGTCCTTTCAGATAAGTTACATAAGCATAAGCCTGAACAAAGGTGACGATCACCGTCAGATAACGCGTGTATTGGTTGATCTTCTTCTGACCGCTGGCCCCTTCCTTCTGGATCTTCTGCATCTGCGGGATCAGGATCGTCATCAGCTGCATAAAGATCGAAGCGGAGATATAAGGCATGATACCCAACGCCAGGATCGAAGCCTGGGAGAAGGCGCCGCCGGAAAACGCATCGATCAGTCCAAGGGCTCCGCTCTGAGCTCCGCTCAACGCGCTAAGCTTATTCGGATCGATCCCGGGCAATACGATAAACGTTCCAAGCCGGTAAACGAAGATCAGGCCGAAAGTCACGAGGATCTTACTTCTCAGATCCTCGATGCTCCAGATATTTCTAAGTGTCTGTACTAATTTCTTCACGGATCAATGCAATTAATAGATAAGCAAAAAGACAAAGGACGCACTCAAAGATGCGTCCATGCAAGTTACAGAAAATTTATTTCAGAATTTCTATTGTTCCGCCCGCCCCTTCAATAGCGGTTTTTGCCTTCTCGCTGACGGCGTGCACCCGGAAACTGAACTTACCCTTCAGTTCGCCGTTGGCCAATATCTTCACGACATCGCTTTGGCTAATTAATCCGTTGATATACAGATTCTCAGGCGAAAACTCAGTGATATTGTACTTTTCCGCCAGATGATCGATCTGACCCAGGTTGAAAACCTTGAACTCCACCCGGTGGATATTGTTGAACCCACGCTTGGGGATCCTTCTCTGGATCGGCATCTGACCACCTTCGTGAGCCATCTTGCGCTGATAACCGGCACGGCTCTGGCCACCCTTATTACCCTTGGTGGAAGTACCACCCTTACCGGATGCTTCCCCACGGCCCAAACGCTTTTGTTTATGTGTTGCGCCTTCTGCAGGCTTGATCGTGTGTAAATTCATTGTTTTTGATTTTGACTTACGGGGAATCGCCCCTCGCGAGCAGGCCCTTCAGGGCCCGCAAAAAACTATTTTACCTCTTCCACTTTAACCAGGTGATCCACCTTACGGACCATACCCAGGATCTGCGGAGTCGCTTCCACTTCCTTCGTAGCGTGAAGCTTGTTCAGCCCGAGAGCCTTCAGCGTCTGCTTTTGACGTTCAGGCCGGTCGATGCCGCTCTTTACTTGCGTGATCTTGATCTTTGCCATAACTTATTTTTTGGACTCTCCCCCGCAGGCTTTCGCCCGCGGCGCGTGTCAATTTATCCGTTAAAAACTTTCTTTAATGAGAGATGACGCGTGCGGGAAACCTGGATCGGCTCACGCAGCATAGCCAACGCCTTGACCGTAGCCTTTACCACGTTATGCGGATTGGCAGAACCCAGCGACTTCGCCAGAACGTCGGTTACCCCGGCGCTTTCCAGAACGGCGCGCATAGAGCCCCCGGCGATCACACCCGTACCGTGAGCAGCAGGCTTGATCAACACCTTCGCAGCACCTTCCTTGGCCAGCTGGTCGTGCGGGATCGTCCCATGCATCACCGGAACTTTGATCAGGTTCTTCTTGGCATCCTCGATCCCCTTGGTGATCGCTTCCTGTACCTCTTTTGCCTTGCCCAGACCGTGACCGACAACCCCGTTCTCATTGCCCACTACAACCAATGCAGAGAAGCTGAATGCCCGGCCGCCTTTTGTCGTTTTTACAACACGATTGATCGCAACCACCTTCTCCTTCAGTTCCAGGTCACCGGCTTTAACTCTGTTTAAGATTACTTTTGACATTGTAATTATTTACGAAGCTTATTATAAATATTAAAAGTTCAGTCCACCTTCACGGGCGCCATCGGCAACAGCCTTTACCCGGCCGTGGTACAGATAACCGCCGCGATCGAAAACCACATCCTTCAGCCCCAGCTCGACAGCCTTCCGGGCGATCGCACTGCCAACCATCTTACCCTTCTCAGACTTCGTACCCTTCTGGGCAGCAATGTCCTTGTCGCGGGAAGAGGCGGATGCCAGCGTCTTGGCGCCATCATCGTCAATCAGCTGAACATAGATGTCGTTGTTGCTCCTGAACACAGACAGCCGGGGACGCTGAGCCGATCCTGCAATCTTCTTGCGAACGCGGAACTTGATTTTCTCTCTTCTGAGTGCTTTCGTATCCATGATATTCTATTTACTCCCCTGATTCCAGCCAGGAGACAGTGTTTAAAATTATTTACCAGCAGCCTTACCAGCTTTCTTCCGTACCACTTCACCCACATAACGGACACCTTTACCCTTGTACGGCTCGGGCTTACGCAGACTGCGGATCTTTGCGGCAACCGCTCCGATCAACTGCTTGTCGGTCCCTTCCAGCGTGATCTTGGGATTCTCCCCTTTATTCTGCTCGGTTTGCAGCTTCAGCTCCTTGGGAATTTCGAAGATGATATTGTGCGAGTAGCCCAGCGCCAGGTCCAGGAGATTGCCCTGGTTGGATGCCTTGAAACCTACCCCGATCAATTCCAGTTGTCTTTTGTAGCCATCCGTTACACCCTTCACCATGTTGGAAGCCAGTGCGCGATACAGACCATGCAGCGCACGGTGACGGATCTGATCCGTAGGCCGGACGATCTCCAGATGACCTTCCTTTATTTCAACCTTGATATCGCGGTCGATGCTCTGCTTCAGTTCACCCTTCGGGCCCTTTATAGTCATCACATTCTCAGCGCTAACGGTCACTGTCACACCCTTGGGAAGAACGACCGGCTGTTTACCTATACGAGACATAATAATTCGATTTGTTTATTAAGATATATTGTTTCGTGTTGCCGGCCGGTCAGCCAGTATAGGTACGGGCTTAATGTACCGGCAACGCCTCTTCAGAACAACTAATAGATGTAGCAAAGCACCTCGCCGCCTACATTCTGCAGCTTGGCTTCCTTGTCCGTCATCACACCCTTCGAGGTCGAGATGATCGCTACCCCAAGACCATTCTTCACCCGGACAAACTCGGCTGGGCTCGCATACTGGCGAAGACCCGGACGGCTAACCCTTTCAAGCGACTTGATCGCAGGTTCCTTGGTGGTCGGATCATACTTCAACGCGATCTTGATCACGCCTTGCTTGCTGTCATCCTCGAACTTGTATTTAAGGATATAACCCTTGTCATACAGGATCTCGGTCATACGCTTCTTCAGGTTGGAAGCAGGGATCTCGACGATCCGGTGATTCGCCATTTGCGCATTACGGACTCTTGTCAGAAAGTCTGCTATTGGATCAGTAACCATTGTCTATGTTCAGTTATAGATTATCAAAAATTATTACAATGCGATATCCAATGATATCATTCTCTTCGGCCCCCGTTTCCGGAGGATTCCCGCTCCTACCAGGACGCTTTCCTGACACCCGGGATCTTTCCCTGCAGAGCCATGTCGCGGAAGATCACCCTGGAGATCCCGAAATAACGGATATATCCCCGGGGGCGGCCTGTCAGGTGACAACGGTTATGCAATCTAACGGGAGACGCATTCCGGGGCAATTGATCAAGTGCCTTGTAATCGCCGGCGGCCTTTAAAGCGGCACGTTTCTCAGCATACTTAGCCGACAACGCTTCCCTTTTTCTCTGCCTCGCCTTTACGGACTCTTTAGCCATGTTATATTCTTTTGCGTGCGCAGGGGAGGGTTTCTCCGAAAATAACCCATCCCCCGCGCACGGTCTTATGATGGGCCTTCGGCCAGCGGACCAGTGGTCCGCTTTGTTAGTCTTTCTTTACGTTACGGAAAGGCATGCCCAGCTCTTTCAGCAGCTCGTAAGCCTCTTCGTTGGTCCCGGCAGTCGTCACGAACGTGATGTCCATACCGGTGATCTTATTTACCTTGTCGATGTCGATCTCCGGGAAGATGATCTGCTCGGTGATACCCAGCGTATAGTTGCCGCGTCCGTCGAACGACTTCTCGTTGATACCCTTGAAGTCACGAACACGGGGCAATGCCGTAGCCACCAGCCGGTCCAGGAATTCGAACATCTTCTCGCCGCGAAGCGTAACCCGTGCACCGATCGGCATGTTCTTACGCAACTTGAAGTTCGAGATGTCCTTCTTGGATTGCGTCGTCACCGCTTTCTGACCGGTGATGGTCGACAGCTCTTCCACAGCTACCTCGACAAGCTTCTTGTCGGTAACAGCGCCATTGACGCCACGGTTGATACAGATCTTCTCGAGTTTCGGCGCCTGCATGATCGTGCTGTAGCCGAACTTCTTCATAAGAGCAGGTACAACTTCTTTCTTGTACTTTTCTGCCAGACGCGGAGTGTATTTTGCAGTACTCATTTGATAACCTCCCCAGATTTTTTAGCGATTCGAACTAATTTCCCGTCCTCCCTGCTGCGCTTCACCTTGGTGGCGCCGCCGGACTTCGCATCATACAACTGAATGTTGGAGATGTGAATGGGAGCTTCCTTCTTCACGATGCCACCCTTGGTGTTCTGTGCCGAAGGCTTGGTGTGCTTGGTCACGATATTCACCCCCTCGACCAATACCTTGGCCGCGTCGGGATAAACCTCCAGGACCTTCCGGGCCTTCTTCGGGTCCTTGTCGTCACCGGTGATCACAACCACGTTATCACCTTTTTTAATATTGAACTTGGGTTTAAATCTGTTGCTCATTTTATTATATTTTTCCCCGCTGCGGCGGAGCGTTCAATTCCTTGGTTTCCTCCTACAGCACCTCCGGCGCAAGAGAGATGATCTTCATATATCCCTTGTCACGCAGTTCCCTGGCGACAGGCCCGAAGATGCGGGTACCACGGGGCTCGTCGGATGCATTCAGCAATACCACCGCATTGTCGTCAAAGCTGATATAGCTGCCATCTTTACGGCGTAATTTCTTCTTGGTGCGAACGATAACCGCCTTGGCAACGGTACCCTTCTTGATACCGCCGGACGGCAGCGCATCCTTAACGGTAACTACGATCTTGTCGCCGATACCCGCATAGTCCTGCCCGCTGTTGCCCAATACGCGGATGCACAGAACCTCTTTGGCGCCGCTGTTGTCAGCCACATTTAGTCTGCTTTCTTGCTGAATCATTTTATTTAGCTTTTATGTACGAGGGTATGGGTTTCTCCGAAATTTGACCCATCCCCTCGAACCTCTTATGATGGGCCTTCGGCCGTCGGACCCGTAGTCCGCCTTGTTTATAATTACTTGGCCTTTTCCACAACCTCAACCAGGCGCCAACGCTTCGTCTTGCTCAGCGGACGGCTCTCCATGATCCTCACGATATCTCCTACGGTACACTCATTCTTCTCATCATGAGCGTGGAAACTGGTAGTCTTCTTTACGAACTTACCATAGATCGGGTGCTTCACTTTCCGTTCAACAGCCACCGTGATGGACTTATCCATCTTGTTGCTCTTTACCACCCCGATCCTCGTTTTGCGCAAATTTCTTTCAACCATTGTATTAGCTTTTTGCTTTTTTTTATTTAACAGCAGTCTTCTGGGCCAATGCCGTCTTCAGACGGGCAACATCCTTCCGCAAAGCGCGGATGCTCATCGGATTCTCCAGCGGAGAAATGGCATGCGCAAACTCAAGCTTCTTCAGGCGCAGCTCGTCTTCCTGGATACGGGCCTGCAGATCGTTCTCGTTGAGATCCTTCAGGCTGTTTACAAAATCGATTCTCTTTGACATCGTATATCTGTTTTGCTATTATTACTATTTTTTTACCACGACTTCCGCAACCACATCCCGGCGAACGATAAACTTCGTCTTGATCGGCAACTTCTGCGCAGCCAGCTCAAGCGCTTCCTTGGCAACCGCCATGGAAACACCATCCGCTTCAAACAGGATACGACCCGGCTCAACGACCGCAGCCCAATACTCGGGGTTACCCTTACCCTTACCCATACGCACTTCAAGCGGCTTCTTGGTGATCGGCTTGTCAGGGAAGACCCGGATCCAAACATTCCCCTCACGCTTCATCGCACGGGTAAGCGCCTGACGGGCAGCCTCCAGTTGACGATTGGTCAGCCAGATAGCTTCCATGGCTTTCAAAGCATACGAACCAAAGGAAATAGTATCACCTCTCTTCGCCGTCTCACGGATACGACCTTTCTGTGCTTTCCTATGCTTGGTTCTTTTAGGTTGTAACATCTTAGAATTATTTGCTGGTTACTATTAGTTATTATTTGAATCAACCGCGGACTATCTCCGTCCACCGCCGCCGCCGCCGCGACGATCTCCACCGCCGCCACCAGGCCTGCGGTCACCGCCGCCGCCGCCATGACCACCACGACGATCTCCACCCCGGTCTCCACCGCCACGACGATCGCCGCCGCCACGATGTCCATGATCATGATCACCATCCCTTCTGTCCCGGCGATCGCTCAGCCCACCTTCCTTACCACCGACAAAATTCGGGTTCAGGTCTCTCTTCGCCAGCACCTCACCCTTACAGATCCACACCTTGATACCGATCTTACCATAGACCGTCAGCGCAAACACATTCGCATAGTCGATATCCATCCGCAACGTGTGCAGCGGGGTCCGGCCCTGCTTGATCTCTTCCGTACGGGCGATCTCGGCGCCGCCCAGACGGCCGCTAACCTTGATCTTGATCCCCTCGGCACCCATCCGCAACGCAGAGGCGATCGCCATCTTGATCGCACGTTTATAGTTGATACGATTCTCTATCTGCCGGGCAATGGTATCCCCAACGATGTTCGCATCCAGCTCGGGCCGGCGGATCTCCAGGATATTGATCTGGACATCATCCTTGCCGGTCAGCTTCTTCAGCTCTTCCTTGATACGGTCCACCTCACCACCACCTTTCCCGATGATGATGCCGGGCTTCGAAGTGTGGATCGTCACGATCAGCTTGTTCAGCGTCCGCTCGATCACGATCTTCGCAATCCCGCCCTTATTGATACGGGCATTCAGGTAGGTTCTGATCTTGTTGTCCTCGATCAACTTGGAAGCATAATCTTTTTTGCTGCCATACCAGTTGGATTCCCAACCGCGGATGATCCCTAACCTGGCCCCAATAGGATTCGTTTTCTGACCCATAGTATATTAAATAAGTTTTATATTAATTAGTTTTCCGCAGGCTGATTTTTGACCTTCGGTCGAACCGCCTTCGCCGGTTCACTGACTTTCTGATCAACGATAATGGTTACATGGTTGCTTCTCTTGCGAACACGATAACCTCTGCCCTGAGGGGCCGGACGCATACGCTTCAAAGTCCTTCCACCATCAACAAAGACCGTCTTAACGACCAGCGCGGCATCGGCCGCACTCTGACCTTCATTCTTCTGCTCCCAGTTCTTCACCGCAGACCACAACAGCTTATGCAGCGGAGTGGAAGAATGTTGCGGGTGGTGCTCCAGCAAAGCCAGAGCTTTCTCAACATGCATACCGCGGATCTCATCAGCCAGTAAACGCATTTTACGCGGCGATGTCGGGTAATTTCTCAATTTAGCTACTGCTTCCATGTTAATTTTTTATTCGCGCTCCGGGCGTCAGGGTAAAATGTCGCCCTTCGCGCTCATTCCGTTTATGATTGGCCTTCGGCCGCCGGACCCGTGGTCCGTCTTATAGTTTAAGCGATCTTCTTGCTCGAATGTCCTTTAAAGTTGCGGGTGGGCGCAAACTCACCCAGCTTATGGCCTACCATAAACTCCGTCACATACACCGGGATGAACTTGTTACCGTTATGCACCGCCAGCGTATGCCCCACGAAATCGGGCGTAATGGTGGAACGACGGCTCCAGGTTTTGATCACCCCTTTCTTAGCTGTCCCTTCATTGATAGACAGGATCTTCTCTTCCAGGTTAGAGTCTACGTAAGGACCTTTTTTTATTGAACGACCCATAGTTGATGATTGTGCTCCGGGTATGTGTTTATCCGAATAGTACCCATCCCCGTCGCACGTCTAATGATGGGCCTTCGGCCAGCGGACCCGTGGTCCGCTTTGGTTATTTCGACAATTTTTTACCGTTCTTCCGTTGGATGATCATATGATCGCTGTTCTTGCCTTTCTGACGGGTCTTCAGACCACGGCTGTACTGAGCATTCCTGCTCCGGGGCTGACCACCGGATGCCTTACCTTCACCACCACCCATCGGGTGATCCACAGGGTTCATGGCAACACCACGCACCCGCGGACGGATACCCCGCCAGATATTTCGGCCGGCCTTACCCATGCTCTGCAGCGAGTGATCGCTGTTGGATACAACCCCTACAGTCGCATAACAGTTGATCAGCACCTTCCTCAATTCGCCGGAAGGCATCTTCAGGACGGCATATTTCTCTTCCTTATTGGTCAACTGAGCGGAAGTACCGGCGCTGCGCACCAGCTTGCCACCCTGACCAGGCTGCATTTCTATATTGTGAACATTGGTACCGAGAGGCATACTCTTCAGTTGCAATGCATTGCCCAACTCGGGAACTACATTGTCGCCGGAAAGCACCGTGGCGCCAACCTGCAGACCCTGCGGAGCCAGGATATACCTTTTCTCACCATCCACATAATTCACCAGGGCAATAAAAGCCGTACGGTACGGATCGTATTCGATAGACGCGATCACCCCTTTGATCTCCTTCTTATTCCGCTTGAAATCGATGATCCGGTACATCCTCTTGTGACCACCACCCATATAACGCATCGCCCTTCTTCCCTGAGCGTTCCGTCCGGCCGTGGATTTTACTTTCTCCAGCAGCGACTTTTCCGGGGTATCCGAAGTGATCTCGGCATAGGCGTTCCCAACTCTCCAACGAGTTCCGGCGGTGATCGGTTTGTATTTTTTCAGTGCCATGTCTGTTCTCTTTTTATTGCGAAATTATCAGCTTCGCTAACTATTAGTCAATGAATATGTTTAAATGCTGGCGTAAAGATCGATCGACTCCCCTTCCGCTACAGTGATCAACGCCTTCTTGTAGGCAGGCTTCCGGCCCTGTACATAACCGGCCTTCGTAAAGCGGGTCTTGTTCTTGCCCGGTACGACAGAGGTGTTCACATCCACCACCTTCACGCCGTAGAAGTCTTCCACAGCCTTCTTGATCTCTAACTTGTTCGCCTTGCGGTTGACACGGAAAGCATAGCGGCGCAGTTTGTCCTGCTGGGCATTTGCCTTTTCTGTCAGTATCGGTTTTACTAAAACTTCAGAGAGTTTCATCTCTTATAAATTTTTCTAATTAATGAAATTAAGCTTCCTCACCGTCCGCGAAGATCTTCGCAGCACCTTCACTAAGTACCAGGACCTCCGCATTCACGATGTCGTAGGTATTGATATCCGTCAGCATCGTGCCCTCCACCTTCGGAAGGTTCCGCAGGCTCAGGTACAGGTTCTTATCATAATCGGCGGGAAGAATAAACAAAATTTTCTTGCCGTCGATATTCAATTTCTTCAGCGCATCGGTGAAGGATTTCGTCTTCGGCGCATCCAGCTTGATGTCCTCGACAACTACAATCGCATTTCCCTTCGCCTTGTGAGCCAGCGCAGAGATCTTTGCCAGGTCCTTCACTTTCCGGTTCAGCTTGAAATCATAATCCCGGGGCTTGGGGCCGAAGATGGTACCACCACCCTTGTACAACGGGTTACGCAGATTACCCTTACGGCTACCGCCCGTTCCCTTCTGACGATGGAGCTTCTTGCTCGAACCCTTCACTTCCAAACGCGTCTTCACCTTGTGCGTACCCTGACGCTGTGCAGCCAGGTACTGCTTGACGGCCAGGTAGATCACATGATCGTTCGGCTCGGCGCCAAAGATCTCCTCGGGCAATTCCACCGTCCGGCCAGTCTTCTTTCCTTCTATATTTAAAACATCTGCTTGCATGGTAATGTCTTTAAAAGAATTTACTTCTGAATGAATACAATAGAACCGATATGACCAGGAACCGAACCGCTAACAAGGATATAGTTCTTCTCAGGGAAGATCTTCACAACCTTCAGCGCCTTCACCTTAACACGGTCGCCGCCCATCCGGCCCGCCATGCGGACACCCTTCATAACACGGCTGGCGTCAGAGGAGTTACCAAGGGAACCCGGAGCACGCTGACGGTCATGCTGACCATGCGACTGCTCACCTACCCCATGGAATCCATGACGCTTGACGACACCCTGAAAACCTTTACCCTTCGATGTGCCCACTACTTCAACTTTCTCACCTTCGGTGAAAATGTCTACAGTAACGGACTCACCAAGAGCCTTTTCTATAGAGAAATTGCGAAATTCTTTTACGAACTGTTTGGGAGAAGTGTTGGACTTGGCGAAGTGATTTTTTTGCGCGGCAGTAGTGTGCTTTTCTTTCTTTTCGCCAAACGCTAACTGGTGGGAAGTATAACCATCTGATTCCTGGGTCTTCACCTGCGTAACTACACAGGGACCCGCTTCGATGATCGTGACGGCTGTTTGTTTGCCGTCAGGACTGAAGACGCTGGTCATCCCGATCTTTTTACCAATAATGCCTTTCATTTTCTTAAAAATTTGTGCCGTCGGGTATGAGACAGAGCATAGACTTACTACATTGGCTCGTAGCATCGATCTACATCTTCAATCCCTCGTTTGCAGCCGACCTTTTCTTTTCGTCACCCCTCGCGCATCTTGTATGCATCCCGGGCGAACAGAAGTACCGGCAGTAAACAAACCCTGAACGGCTTGTTCATATGTGATACCTACTCTCGTAGGTGATTTACCATAGTAACAATCCAGCGCTACTTTATCTCAGCTCCCGCCGAAAGTTTGTAGATGGATAGAAAGAGCTATTGCGAATCCCTCGCCACTTACCCCTCAGGGCCGTCAAAACCCCCGATAGGCCCCGCCTATCAGTGCAACGCACAGGTCAGGCCTTGATCTCAACATCCACACCCGAAGGCAGATCCAACTTGGACAACGCATCCACCGTCCGCGAAGACGAAGTGTAAATGTCCAACAGGCGCTTGTGCGTATGCAGCTGAAACTGCTCACGGGCCTTCTTGTTTACGTGCGGCGAACGCAGTACGGTAAAGATCTTCTTACGGGTAGGTAAGGGAATAGGACCCGTTACCACTGCACCGGTACTCCGAACGGTTTTCACGATCTTTTCAGCAGATTTATCTACCAAATTGTGATCGTAAGACTGTAATTTGATTCTGATTCGTTGAGACATAAGCCAAATCCCATTTTTTCGAATGGGATGCAAAGGTATGTATTTGTTTGCCTCACTCCCAAAAATTCGGGACTTTTTTTGGAAAAAACCCGGGCCCCGGCAGGAACAGCTCACTCCCCTAGCCCTACCTTCCCCCGGGTGGGCAGTTCCGCCTCAAAAACTCGGTATACGTCGCCGCAAGATGCTCCCGCGTCCCATCCCCCTCGAAGATCCCATGACTCCGGTTCGGATATGCCATAAACTGAAATACCTTCCCCGCCGCGATAAGGGCATTCAACAACTGCTCGGCATTTTGATAGTGTACATTGTCATCACCAGTTCCATGAATGTATAAGAGCTTGCCTCTCAAATTCTTAGCGTAGGTGATCGGCGATCCGGCCACAAAATCCTCCCTGTTCTCCTCCGGTAACCCCATATACCGCTCCTGGTAAATATTGTCGTAGCTCAGCTGGTTTCCCACCGCGGCCACCGCGATGCCCGTCTTGTAGATCTCCGGATACTGGAACAACAGGTTCAGCGTACTCGATCCACCCCCACTCCAACCCCAGACCGCCACCCGGCTGCTATCCACGAACGGCCACTTCAGTATCTCCTTCGCCGCCATCGCCTGATCCCGGATATTGAGCCGGCCGATCTGCCGGTAAATGGACTTCCGCCATGCCCGGCCCTTCGGAGCCGGCGTACCCCTGTTGTCAAGACTCACGTAGATGTACCCATCCTTCGCCATATCCCCCGTATACAGGGGATTGGCCCCGATACCCGCCTGGTCCAGCACAGTCTGCGCGGCCGGCTCGCCGTATACGTAGAATACCACAGGATATTTCTTGGTAGCATCAAAGGGCGAAGGCCTTACCATCCAGCCGTCCATGTCCACCCCATCGGCGGTGCGAACGCCAAAGAATAGTACCTCCTTCCCCGTCCCGGCCCCAACACCGCCACCCGGCGCGGCGGCCTCCTTTCCGCCCCCAACGCCCGCAACGGCGCGCGCAAGCGAAGCATG
Organism: Puia sp.; assembly: GCF_036500295.1. Taxonomy (NCBI): domain Bacteria; kingdom Pseudomonadati; phylum Bacteroidota; class Chitinophagia; order Chitinophagales; family Chitinophagaceae; genus Puia; species Puia sp. Next base: position 66,967 of record NZ_DASYCH010000075.1, read on the forward strand.
CCCCGGCAGTCCCACCATCTCCTGCCGCTCTTCCACATTCGCGCTGCTATAGGTATGGAGCGCAAACCGCCCATCGGGCGAAATATCGTACTCGTGCATTCCCTTCTCATTTGCCGGCGTCAGCCGCTCCGGCCCGCCCTTTCCATCCAGCCGCGTCCGGTACAGGTATTTTTGCGTCGCATTCTGCGGACTCGCCATGAAATACAACCAGCCGCCCTTCTCATCCACCCGGCTAACCCCCATCACATCGTAACTCCCACGGGTGACCAGGGTTTCCCGCTTCCCGTCCCGGCTCACCCGGTAAACATGACGCCAGCCATCCTTGTCCGATACCCAGAGGAACTCCCTGCCCCCGCCAAGCCAGTCCCAGCCCGCGATCACCCCGTCCTGCCAGACATCCTTGCAGTCGATAAAAGCGCTGTCCCTTTCGTCATAGATCTCCGTCGTCCGCCCCGTCGACACATCGCTGATCAGCAGCTTGCTCTCGTTTTGCTTGCGATTCAGTTGCTGGAGTACCAGTTCCGTGGAATTGGCCGCCCACTCCATTCGCGGTAGATAGCTCTGCCGCGGATCGCCGGGTATATCCATCCATTTGTTGATGCCCGACGCCACATCCACCACGCCGATCCGGTACGACGACGGCGCCTCGCCCGCCACCGGATACTCCACCGGCACCACAAAAGGATAGGTCGAATCGGTCGTATTCAGCATCAAATAGTCCTTGATCTTGTTGGCATCGATCTGCCAGTAAGCAATATGCAGCCCATCCGGGCTCCACCGGAAACCATCCCGGCAATCCAGCTCTTCCTCATAGGCCCAGTCGAAAGTACCATTGATCAGTTTCGGCGTCCCCTCCGTCGACGTCAGACAACGCGTCACCCCGGTAGCCAACTCCTCCACATACACATTATGCTGGCTGCTATAAGCCACTTTCGATCCGTCAGGGGAGAGTTTGGCAAACAACAGCGACGAAGCCGGCCGCTCCCGGCCTACTTGTACCAGTTGCCGGCTGCCCCTGTCCAGGACCCAGTAGTCCCCCCGGGTGTCATACCGCCATACCCGCTTTGCATTGGTATAGATCAACACCTTTTTCCCATCGGCGGAAAAGGAAAAATCCCGGACGGCTAAAGGCCTCCCATGCCCCACCGGCCGCAACGACTCCGCCGAAACGATCACCGTCTCCTTGCTGTCCGGCAGATCGATCCGCACGATCGCCCCCGAACTCACCTTATAGAAAGCATTCCCCTCCTTGTTCCACTTCAGTAAGGAAGACCCCGGCTGTGCATATGCGCCGCAGGCGAAAAACAAAAACAAAACGATGATGATACGCATAAAACAAACTTACAACAATTGAACGCCGGTCCAACAAAAAAGCCCGGCCGAAGGCCGGGCGAACTTAATCATTTACCAGAAATATACTAGTGACGGGCCCAATGACCAGCCTTCCAGTAATCACCCCGACGCTCATGCATCCAGTGACCGGGGACCCAGCCCCAACCCGGATGCGGGGGTTCTGCCCAGTGACTGCCGACGGCGACATAATGACCACCACGCGACTCCCATTCTTCATCGATCCACACATGCCGCGGACTAGGTGCCTTGGTATGTGCGACGGGATGCCAGGCCGGCCTCACCGAAACATAGATCTGCGCGGAAGCCGACATAGACCCGGCGGCTACCATCAACATTGCAAGAAATGCCAGTTTTACAACTTTACTTTTCATACGTTGGTTTTTAAGTTTGACTATTGGATGAAAGTGGCGCCGGAAAGTTAAATCCCCCGACGGGTTTTTTAACGAACAGCTTAATCGAAAAGTACGCCGCCCCATCCTTGCCCAACGATTTTAATCTGAAATTAAGCCCGGCAATAACCAGTCATTAACAAAAAAAAGAAACCCCACGATCTCATTAGATCCGTGGGGCTTCTTCATATGAAGATCAATTATTATCCTTAGGCATTTACCTTTTTGCCCTTTACCTTGGCAATCACTTCCTCGGCGATATTGTTCGGCGCCGGAGCATAGTGAGAGAATTCCATGGTAGAGGTCGCCCGGCCGGAACTCATGCTGCGCAACTCGGTCACATACCCGAACATCTCACGCAGCGGCACCTTGGCCTTGATCACCTGCAGGTTGTTGCGGCTGTCCATCCCCTCCAGGATACCCCGGCGGCGGTTGAGGTCACCCGTTACGTCACCCATGTACTGATCAGGGGTCAATACTTCCACCTTCATGATCGGCTCGAGCAGGATCGGCTTGGCCTTGACACCCGCTTCCCGGTAACCGGACTTGGCGCACAATTCAAAGCTCATCCCATCGGAGTCCACATCGTGGTAGCTACCGTCAAATATCCGGACCTTCATGCTGGTCAGCGGATACCCCGCCAGCACACCCGTACCCGTACACGATTGAAAACCTTTCTGGATAGGCTGGATAAATTCCTTGGGAATCGATCCACCAAAGATATCATTGACGAACTGGAAGTCCTCACCTTCGTTCTCTTTCAGCCATTCCTCATCGGCAGGCCCGATCTCGAACTGGATATCGGCGAACTTACCACGGCCACCCGTCTGCTTCTTCAGCACCTCACGATGGGTGATAGACTTGGTGAACGCCTCCTTATAGGCCACCTGGGGTGCACCCTGGTTTACTTCTACCTTGAACTCCCGGCGCATCCGGTCGATGATGATCTCGAGGTGCAGCTCACCCATCCCGCG
>NZ_DASYCH010000076.1:0-8082 GCF_036500295.1 Puia sp.
AATCTAAGGAGCGGAGGCTGCGGAACAGCAACCGGCGTCCTTTCTTTCGGGAACGGAGAACGAAAAAATGGGGCGGATTTGTTGATTTTGGTTTGTAATTTTAATCGACCAAATGAACGCCTGCACCGGCTTCTATGCGACAACACCACTTGTTCCTCCTGGCTTTTTGGATGCTTTTTTTGACGGCCCCGGCGTCAAACGCGCAGTCGTTTGGAGACAGCAGCTTCACCCACTACACACGAACGGAAGGGCTTTCAAATAATTATATCTCCGGCATCGTACAGGATTCGCTCGGGTATATCTGGGTAGCCACCCGAAAGGGACTGAACCGGTTTGACGGAAGGTTCTTCACCAGCTACTATACCGGCAGCGGAGAAATGTCGCTCCCCGCGAATTGCATCTCACTGCTGAAGATGCAGGGCGAGGAAATGATCGGTAGTACGACGGCCGGATCCTTTGTCTTCAATACCGGCACCAGGCGATTCCGGCGGCTGACGGTACCCTGCGATGCATCCATTTCCTATTGGGAGAACAATGTCTATGAGACGTCCCGCGACAAACGGGGCAACTATATCCTTTCAACCAAGACGGGTCTCTATGTCTTTGATTCGTCAGGCTCGATCATCAATCGCTATGATCATTATCTGCCGGCGGATGCCGGGCGGCAAGAGCTGATCTTCGGCGGGAGCCTCTATGAATATGGGGATGGGCATGTCCTGCAGGAGAATTCGGTGGTGTTCTCCAATTACGATGTCGGCCGCAACCGGATCGATACTTTTTTTGTCAATCGCCATCCCGAGCTCAAGAAGGCGTTGCTCGACCGCAACGAGCAGCACCGGCTCTGCTATTCGGGCCGGAAGAACGAGCTGTTGATCCACAACGCGGAGAAAAATACGTTGAACGCCTACGATCTGCTGAACGCCAGGAGCTGGGAAATGCCGCTGCCCTTCGACGGCCTGCGCGAGATAGACGAGCAGGACAGCAAGATCATTATGCTGACCGATAGTCTGATCGCGATAACCTGTAAAGCCAGCGGGATCTATGTGCTTCATTATCATCCCGTCAATCACACGGTGACCTTTTGCGCCAAATACCTGGACGGCAAGCAGTGCACCACGGTCTTTAAGGACCGGGAAGGAAGGCTTTGGATTGGAACAAATGAGGGACTGTATAAAGAGAATTTGTCGAGCCCCTTCTTTACCGCCTATGATCTTTCCACCGAGCAGCCGGACCTGCGGAACTGCAATATCCGAACGATCTGGTCGGATTCGGCGAATCTTTTCATCGGGCTCCGCAACAAGGGCGGGGTACTGGTGCTGGATAAGGATACGAAACAGACGAAACACCGGGTCTTTTTCGGGGACAAGGAATCGAACAGCAATGACATCGGCGTATTTATTCCGTATAATGCCGACACTCTCTGGGTCGGCACGAGAAAAGGACTGTTCTGGCTGGACCGGAAGCGATTCAACAGTGGCAGGGTATCGGCGCCGCCGGATCTCGCCTGGATCGCCGATTATAATATCCTATGCTGGTGGGTAGACCGGGACAAGGATATCTGGGTCTCCTTTGGCCGGCTGAACAGCGTCGTCCGGTATGATCCGCGACGGCGGCAGTTCACGGAGATCTCCGAGCGGCAGTGGCCGCAGATGAAGATCACCTATTGCTTCAGCATGGCGGAGGATCGGAACGGGAATATGTGGCTGGGCGGTGATGGGCTTTGCCGTTTCAATGGTCGCAAACAGGCCATCGATACGCTGATCCCTTATCCTTCGCTGGCCCGCAAACTGCCTAATTACGCGCAGATCATCGACGTGGACGAGAAGAACAATCTCTGGTTATACTCTTCCAATAACGGGATCCTGCAATTCAACTGCACCGATTTTACGACGGAGATGCGTAAAGAAGAGAACTACCTGACGGATGGGGACGTGCTGAACAGCAGTTGTATCATTCGTGGGAATATCTGGCTGGGAATGGAGAACGGGATCACCGGCTTTAATATCCGCAACGGCGAAAGCAAGTCTTTCTCTTACACCGATGGCCTGCCGACGGTGGCGATCACGTCGACGGCGAAGGGTTTCTATTATGACGAGCAGGCGAATATCTTCTATTTTGGCAGCAAGCGGCACCTGATCAGCTTCCAACCGGACCTTTCGCTGGCGCCGCAGAAGACCCCGGCTCTCTTCCTCGACGGCATCAGCACCGGAACGGGGGTCAGCCTTGAGAATACCGAACGGATAGACCTGAGCAATTCGGATAATAATCTCCAGATAAACTTCAATGCCGTCAACTTCACGAATCCAGAGGGAAACCGGTTTGCCTACCGGATCACGCCGGGAACGGACACCGGCTGGCGCCTGCTCAACTGGCAGCGGAGCATCAACTTCAATAATCTCGAGCCGGGTGAATATCATGTTATGCTAAAGCTGTTCTCGGCCAGTAACCGTTGGCCGGAGCAGATGAAAAGCCTGCTGATCATCGTTCACCCACCGTATTGGAAACAGTGGTGGTTCCTGATCCTGGCGGGGGTACTGGCAGTGGCGATGGTCTTGCTGATCTACAAGTTGCGGGTGGGACGCATCCGGGAGAAGCTCAGCCTGGACAAACAGATGGCGGAGTACGAGATGAAGGCGCTGCATGCGCAGATGAACCCCCATTTTATCTTCAATGCGTTGAACAGCATCCGGGAAATGATCCTGCATGAGGACAACCGGAACGCTAGCCGCTATCTGAGCCGGTTTGCCCGGCTGATCCGGCTCAACCTCGAGCATTCCCGGCAGACCTTTATCACGCTGCGACAGAACAATGAATACCTGGAGAGCTATCTCGAGATGGAGCAGTTGCGGTTCTCCGACTTCACGTACCAGATCCTTGTCTCCTCCGACGAAGGCCTGGATATCGACGAGATCCGCCTGGCCCCGATGTTGATCCAGCCGCTGGTCGAAAATGCCATCTGGCATGGACTACATCCAAAGGATAAGGATAAGCAACTGCTTATTCAGTTTTATCTCGATGACGGTCATCTCGTCTGCGAGATCGAGGACAACGGTATCGGGATCCGGCAGTCGCTGCAGAACAAGGACCAGACGAAATCCGTGCATCGGAGCATGGGCATCGCCAATATCCGGCAGCGGATAGCGGTATTGAACGAAAAATACCGGATGAGCTGTTCGCTGAGTATAAAAGACAAGATCGATGTGCCGGGCCGGTTGGGCAGCGGTACTTTGATCACCCTGACCCTGGCAGCGCAGGAGGAAGAGCTGCTGATAGAATAAATTTTTTCCATGATCAAGACCATTATCGTTGACGACGAGCCGCGGGGGCTGAGCAGCCTCCGGAAATTGCTGGAACTGAATTGTCCCGAGGTAAAGATCCTTGCGGAATGCGCCGATGCACGGACTGCGCTGGACCGCATCGCAGATCTCGAGCCGGAACTGGTATTCCTGGATATCGCGATGCCCGAGAAGAACGGCTTCGACCTGCTCAACGAGCTGAGCCCGGTGCCCTTCGAGGTGATCTTCGTGACGGCGCATAATGAGTATACTATCCAGGCCTTTAAATACAGCGCAGTGGACTACTTGCTCAAGCCCGTGGACGAGGATATGATGGTCGAGGCGGTGAAGCGGGCGCAGCAGCGGATAGCGGATAAGGCTTCGGCGCAGCAGGTGGAAACCTTTTTGTACAATCTACACAAGGTGCAGACGCCTGCGGAGATGAAACTCTGTATCCCCGATATGAAGGGGTTCCGGGTGATCCACCTGGCGGATGTCGTCTATTGCGAGAGCGACAGCAGCTACACCATCTTTCATTTACTGAACGGGACGGTGCTGACGGCTTCCCGGTCGATCATCGAGTATGAAATGCTGCTGGAGCGCAGCGGGTTCTGCCGGATACACAAATCCTTTTTGGTCAATCTGCATCATATCAAAGAATATATGCGCGGGGAAGGCGGCAGCGTCATCCTGACCAACGATAAGGTGATTGAGGTGTCGCGCCGAAAAAAGGAAGTATTTATGGCGAAGATGAAGGAACTTTTTAACTATTAATGTCTGTTTACTTCACGAAGATCTTTTTTGGCAGCATGACATGGACTCCGACATTTCCATCGACGAGCTCGGTGATGTCCACATCGGCGGCAACGCTGCAGAGCATATAGGCGTCCGCCTGGCTCATGTGTTTTTCCTGCATCAGATAGGCGATCATTTCGCGGACGGCGATATGCGTGGCTGCGTTGAGGTCCCGGTCGCAGCCCATGGCGATCACGTGCGTTGCGGTCTCCGCGCGCGGCCAGCGAAGCGACTTGCCTTTATGGACGATGAACTGGAGCTTCCCGATGAGGGAGGTTTCGATGGCGGTGATATCCACTTCGCCATTGCCCTGGGCGGCATGGCCGTCCCCAATCTCGAACAGGGCGCCTTTTACAAAGACGGGGTAGTAGATCGAAGTGCCGGCGACCAGCTCCTTGTTATCGAGGTTGCCGCCATGGATCCACGGTGGGGCGCTGTTCCAGCGACCGGCTTCTTTTGGCGGGGCTACCCCGAGACTGCCGAAGAAGGGATGCAGGGGGATCTCGATCCCGTCGGCCCAGCGGGCGATATTCTTTTTCGCATCAAGGGGAACGATGCGCATATTGCGGGCAAAGATCTCGTCGGAAAGGAAGCCGGCGCTGCCGATGGCGTTGTAGCCATAGGGAATGGCGAGGTCGATGGTCTGGAGCCGGACCTCGAGGACGTCGCCGGAATCGGCGCCTTCGACATAGATCGGCCCGGTGAGGATATGACCGCCGGGGCCTTTGTCTTTCATCGACTGGACGTCTCGCAGTTGTTTCTCCACCTGGTCGGCGGGGACGCCGGCGGCTTCCAGACGTTCGGGATTGGAGGTGATGAGGGTGTGCACTTTTACGAAATCACCGGATTTGACCTTCAGCGCCGGGGGATACTCCGACCAGTAATGGCCCCAGGCCACGGTGGATGGGGTCGGCTCGAGAATATAGGGGTTCGATTCTGTGCCCTGCTGGGCGAAGAGGGCCCCGGTGAGTGCGAGGAGGCCGAGGGTAAGGCCGGTTCTAAGCATTTGAGTCGTTTTGGTCTGTGTAAATATAGGTATCTTAGGATAAATTAATTGTTATGGGAAATCCGGTAGTTCATTTCGAGATCGGGTGCAAGGACCTGGCGGGCACTACGAGCTTTTATACGGAGATATTTAACTGGGCGGCGACGCCGACGCCTTATGCTTCGTTGCTGGATACGCGTTCAGACGGTGGGGCGACCGGGCATATCACGGCGTTGGGCCATGAGCCGCATCAGTATATTACTTTTTACATCCAGGTGGAGGATATTGCCGAAACGCTTACGAGGATCGAGGCTGCCGGCGGAAAGAAGGTGATCGGACCGGTACCCCTGCCGGACGGAAAAAAGTTTGCCTGGTTCAGCGACCCCGGCGGGAATATGGTAGGGTTGATTACCAAGGGGTAAGATTTGGTGTTTTTTTGCTATTTTTTTATTATTTTGGTCGGGTTCAACCAACCCCCCCTTGCCATGGACTATCTTCTTTTCTTTGCCGGCATCGCGCTAATCGTGCTGGCGTCTTATTTCATTTCTGCGGCGGTTTACAGGCGTATGACGAAGAACGGTAGCAAGGCCGCGACGGTCGTCGGCGTGATCACGTTTGTCGTGAGCGTTCTTCTCATTGGATTTTCGGTCCTTGCGCTTGTGCTGATGAATGTCCGGGTCGAGCGCTAACGACGAAAGGGCGAGGTTGCGCGGTTGCGGTAACCGTGGAGTCCACTGCTGATGAACAGGATGCCGGCCATGCCGAAGGCGGCGACGGACACGGCCCAGGCGCGGTCGAGGTTGCCGATGGCGATCGCGACGAGCCCCCAGACGCCTACCAGCGCGAACTCGCGCATATTCCTTTCCCAGGTCATATAAAGATGTAAAGCTCCGGCGATGAACACGAAGATGATCGCCCAGATGGCGGCATGAATACCCAGGCCGTTCCACTCTATTTTCCTCAGCCAGAAAGCGAGATTGGCGAAGAACGCCAGGCTGATCCAGCCTGCATACAGGCAGAAAGGCCACCATACGAAGAGGATCGTGCGGAAGGGAGGGTCGGTAAGTTCCATATCGGTTCGCCGGATGATCATCATAAGCGAGAGAGCGAGGACGAGCATGAGCAGGATGGAAAGACCGGTGTCTCCATACACAAAGGCCAGCACCCAGCAACTGTTTGCGATGCAGGAGAGGAGGAACCAGCCGCCGATGCGGTCCACCAGCGTGGTGGCTTCGGAGTTGCCGGAGAGGGCGCGACCCTGGTAAGCGGCGAAGCCGATGAGGGCGAGATAGATGAGGCTCCAGATGGAGAAGGCATAGCGGGCGGGCATGAAGTAAGTGGGGAAGGCGGCGGAGACGGAGGCGATCGTGTTGCCGCCAAAGGCGCCTGTATTGGATAGGTAGTTGATGATGATCGTGGCGGCGAGGGCGAAAATGTTGGCCAGGGGAAGGAGCTTTTTCATGGCTTTTTGTAGGAGGAAGCAAAAAGCCGGCCATGGAAGCGGTATCTTGGGAGCAAATTTGTTTGATGCAGGCGGCGGAAAAAATAATGGGTTTGGCGGCAGGTATTATCATTGGAAGCGCACAGGTGATCTACCTCATCAATACGGTGATGAAGAAGGTGCGGCCAAGCGTCCTTTCTTGGACGGGCTGGGCTTTTTTGATGGGGACGAGTGTCGTCTCGCAGGTGGTCAGCAAGGGCTGGCAGTGGAGCATGACGGGAGTACTTTGTTCGACGGTGGGATGTTTCACTATCGGGATGGTGGCGCTGGCGACGCGGAATTATTCCTTCGAGCGGAAGGACTGGCAATATGTGGTTTGGGGCGCGTTGTGCGTGGCGATCTATCTTTTGTCTGGGAATCCCTGGATGACGACGATATTCGCCATTTTCGCCGATGGGATCTTAGCGATCCCGACGGTGGTCAAGGCGTGGCGGGACCCGCTCTCCGAGCGATCGCTGGCCTGGGTGCTGGGTGTGGTGTCGTCGACGTTGGCCCTGATCATTTGCGTCGGGCATGACTGGATTTATGTATTATTCCCGGCGTATTTGTTTGTATTCAACGGGGCGATGGCGTTTCTCACGCGTCTGCCAACCAGGCTTCCAGCCTGACGACTTTTTAGAAGCCGCCCGACTGGATGATCAGATGGGTAAGGAAGCTGAGGTAGGCGATTGCATAGACGCCGATAAGTCCGGCAAGGCCGATGAATTTCCGGTTGTCGAGAAGGGAGATCTTTCCCTCCATTTCGCGGATGGATTCTTCGATGGGCATAAGGTCAAATTTTATACGTTATTAAGGGGTTGAATAACGGATATTGGAGGATACTGCATTTATTGGTACAAACTGGGAAACGGATTGTAACCGGTTGTCGGAAATATTTTCTTAATAGTATTGATTATCAGTACTTTGTAAGTATTTCGTCCCATACGGTTACGAATATGCACCCAGCGGTTACCAATACTTAGAGATACCAGGAATAATTCGTATTTTGTTAAGCGTAAACCCCTATTAAAAAACCTACTTATGAAGACTATTCCGTTGATCGCCGTTATCCTTGTAATCGCGGCATTTGCCTGTGGCAAAGCTATTCCGGCTACGGACCCCAATTCGCCCGGATTTGTCGGCTCGCGGAATGGCCCGCACGGCCGTGATTCGGCGACCAGGCATGACACCAGTGCTCCCAAACCAAGCGATACGACGCATCCGGCCAAGCCGGATACGACAACCGTTCCTACGCCTCCGTTCCCTCAGCATACGGTAGACAGTCTCAATAATAACAATCCGGGCAGCCCGAGCACGCCTTCTAATCCTGGCAGTCCCAGCAATCCGGGTACACCAGGAAATCCAAGTACACCGGGCACCCCGAGCACTCCGGCTGTTCCAGTTGCACCTACGGCCCCGAGTTGTCCGGTGCTTCCGATCTATGGGGACACCCTCATTTTCCAACAACCTTCAGGTAGCGACTATATCTTCTATCCCGTGAACAGTCCGGGGACCGGAAAATATTTTAGCTGGCCGACGGGCATGGT
>NZ_DASYCH010000077.1:0-5663 GCF_036500295.1 Puia sp.
CTTTAGCATGAACCCTGTACAACCCATTTGTTTTATCTGATCGACCGCCGCAGGGGTCATCAGGATGGTCCAGGACTTTGACATGTTCTTGTCCATATAATGCCGGAAGAAAGGCGCCAGCGGGACATCGGGGCTGTTCCAGAGATCGATGGTATCCGTCATATTGCCGAGGGGGCCCATATGTTTTGTGGAAATGATGCGGGCGTGTACGCTATTGAACCCCATGATCTTTTCTTCGCCGACCTTTGTGACGGTCGATACCATTTTGAAAGGGTCGTCGCCGGCGCCCGTGGCATTGCCCGAGGTATCGATGATATTGACCGAATATGTTTTTTTGGCGTCGTCGATAAAGATCGACTGGTTGGGCTTGTCCTTGCTGGTGATAAGGACAATCGGTCCCGATCTGTCTGTTTTTACCGCCGCGTTCGACAGGTCCATTTCACTGCGAACGTTACCGCCGGCAGAAATATAAAGCTTTGTGTACCCGCTCATGTTCATGTTCTTGCCGACGGAAGTGGTCGTGTATTCATAATACATATCGGCGCCCGTGCCGGTGGTGGATGCATTCGCGGAGGTGGATCCGTCGGCGCTTGTGGCGGCATTGTTGTTGGAACAGGCGAACAGGACCGCGACAAAAAAGAAGACCGAACAGGCGAGAAAAAAGTTTTTAGCCGTAAATTGGGAACTGCGTATTCTCATATAGTTTGTTGTTTAGATTTATTAGTCTTCAATCGCTCTTAGCGGTAAACGAGAAATTGATATTATGTTCGATGGCCGAACCCGGGCCTATCTTCGAAGTTCCTTTCCCCGTTATGGAAAGGTTATTATCCTTGTCGGAGCGGACGGGGAAGGTGCTGTTCTGGGAAATGACCTTGCCCAGGGTCAGTTGCACCTTGTTGATAGGAAGATCGACCCGGGTGGTCAGGGGAATCCCGAGCGCGATATCGAGGTAACAATAGATGTATTTGGTGGTGACATCGAGGAAGTCGACCAATGCCGGATTCACATAGAATTTCATGGTTTGTGCATCAACCTGGTAGTCGATATCGATCGGTATATTGAAATAAGCTGGTGTCGCGATGCCGCGGGCCACCGCCCCGAACCCCGTCGCCTTGTCGGCCTGGCTGGAGACGAACGGTACGGAGGGCGGGGCATAGACACAGATGCCGATGACGCGGGACCGTTGTTTGGACGCATTCTTGAAATCATCCATCTGGTTCATATCGGTATAGATGGAGAATTTGGTGGCATTGCCCTCGATATTCCCCTTCATTTTAATGGTCCCGTGCCCGGACTCGCCTTTTGGATATCGCAGGCTGATGGTCGCGCCCGCCGTGTAACTGTATTGCCACCACACGTCACTGGTTTTGTTGCGGAACGTGCAGGTGTACGTTTCCTGCAGATTGCCGTCCATGACGACGCAATATTTTTTCATCAGCAAAGAGGTACACATCTGGACGATGTCCCCGCAAAAGTCCGCGCTGTTCTTCATGGAAAGGATCTCATTACCATCTATCGCCGCTACTCCGAATAGTTTACCGGCTTCCTGCATTACGATCTTTGTGTTATCGCCGGCCCCCGCGGCGTCGGCGTAATCTCCTCCGGCCACCGTGCCCCCTTTGTCCCCGGCGATGCCGCCGACGAGTTTTACGATATTTGTTTCAAAATTTAGCATGGTGGAAAAGGCGGCGCAGGCTTCGCTGACCATGGCCAGGTATTCGCAGATCGTATTATCGTAAGATTGGTGGGTGCCGGAAGGGCCACCGGTTCCGCCGGTTGCGCCGGTGCCGGAAGTTCCGCCCGTGCCGCCTGTCCCGCCGCCGTCACCCCTGCCATTGAAATCCTGCAATTGTTTTGACTCATCACTGAAGTCATCGCTCATTTGGGTAAATTTATCTTGCAGGGGGGTGGGGAAATTCCCGTATTTTTTTTCCAGTCCATCCAGGCCCGTACCCGCCTGGTCGATATCATCCATCCATTTTTTAAAGGCATTGGTCTTGTCATCGAAATCCTTTTTCGTTTTTTCGAGTGCGGTTGCGTCTGGTCCCGTAAGGTCACCCGTTACCCTTTCGATCGCGTCATCGACTTTTTTAGCAGCCTGGACGACCAGTTCACGGGTGGGGCCGGTGATCTGGTCCAATTCCTGGAAAGGATAGGCGCTGATGGTAACGGTCGTCTGTGCCTTTCCATCCGCCGTTTTGAATACCAGCCGGAATTCACCCGTGCCGGCCGGGACCCAAAGGGTCGAGAAGGAGCCGCTGTCCTTTAACGGAATATTTACCGCCGCTGCGGGTACGGGGCCGCTTACTGTCAGCACGACGGTTTTCAGGCTCCCGTTGATGGGGCTGAAGCCCGTGATCTTAACCGTGGAGCCGACGATGGTCTTGTTGGTGGACACAGCTACCCGGACGTAGCCGGACGTGGAGGGGGGATCACCGGCGGGAGGCGTTGGCCCCTTGCCGGCGGCGGCGGGGGGAGTGGGCGTGGCCGGTTTCGGCGCCGACGGGTCCACTTTATCGATGGCTTTGTTGGTGGTGGTGCTCGCCTTATCGTTGGCCCTGTTCTGCGCCGTTTGTTTGACGCTATTGAGGACGTTCTTTAAAAATTGAGCGTGTGCGGGCCGGCACAGCATCATGCAGCCGGTTAGCAGCGTCAAAAAGATAGATGTCCTTTTCATAGATAGTTTGTTCCCGGAGGGACCCGGTTTAGTGATTATTCAATGTGCCGGCCGCCTGTTTTATACTGTCCAGCATGGCCGGCGTGATCCCCATGCCGTTCCGGTATTTCTTTAGCATTTCTGCGGCGGCTTTTACGGACGGATCGTTGCTATTGCCGTAGAGTTTATCGATGCCCGAGTCCGACAGCATTTGGTTCGTTGTGTTCAGGACGTCTTTCGCCGTCATCTTTAACGCGTTGGTATCGGGTTTGCCACTGGCGATGGAGTTGAGCAGGCTATTCATATCCCCCTTGAGCTTGGTGGTGTCGATGAGTTGGGAGACGGCAGCGGCGGAGTTGGGGTTCGCGTTTTGAGCGGCGTTCTGCTGCGAGCTTTGGCCGGCGTCTGATGCGCCCTGTGTAGCGCTTGATGCGCCTTGCGCGGCGTTTTGTTGGGGACTGAGCCTGGAGGCCAGTCCTGAACAGCCGGTGAGCGAGAAGGCTGCCAGGCAGAAAAAAACGGTTGATCTTATGAGTTGCATATGCTTTATTTTGAAGGGTTAGCCTGTTGTGCGCCGGTCATGCCGGACATCATATATTCCATGATATTTTTATGGTTATTCGTATATCCTGCGGGGATCATAAAAAGGGATGCCGGGTAGGAACCGGATCTCGCGTCGGTCAGGTCATAGCTCATAGAATAGTCTTTCCCGCTGGCCGCCATTTTTACCATCATACCCCCGGCGCCGGCCTTTTCGAGGGCCTGTATCATTCCATAGTTTACGGTCTGGTCGCTTAAATTGTGGTATAAGGAATAACCCGGGACGGCGGTGCTGGTCCATAAGTCTTCGGTTGAACTGGATTTGAACAACCCGGAACCGCTGGTGCTGGTCAACTTGACGTGGACGCAGGCGTAGCCATCGACGGTCTCGTCGCCGACCTTGGTGACTTTATAGGTCGTGTTCCGGGAATTTATAAGTCCGGTGTCGATGACGCAAAGAGAATATCCCTTGTTGTCCGGGTCCAGAAGGATGCTGTAGGTAGGCTGACCGGCGCGTCCAACTACGGTCAGTTTGCCGCTGGCCACACCAGGCATGGCGATCCGCATTTCGCTGCGGCCTTCGCCCCCGTTTGTCAGCCACCGGTAGGAAGTGTCTTTTACCGTCCCATTCTTTTTCGAAGTCGCGGTCGTGAGATATTGATAGTAGAAGCCGCTGCCGCCCTTACCGTTCCTATAAGAATCGATCGCCGCCGCAGAATCGGAGGCGGATACTCCGCCACCTCCGGCAAACATCCCCAGGGCCTTCATCATACCGGCCGCCGATGTGTCGGGCGGGGTATGGGAGCTGTTAGTGGCGCCGCTGCCGGGGACCTTATCGATCGCCTTATTGGTAGTCTGATCGGCCTTGCTGTTGGCCCGGCCCTGTGCCGTATTCTTGACGGTGTTGAGGACGTCTTTGAAGAATTGGGCCTGTGTGGAGGAGGAGGCTGTCGTGCCGATCACGAGCAGCAGGACGAGGGGAATGGATGTTTTTTTCATGACTTTATAGTATTAATAGAAGGGCCAGCAAAAAAAATAATATTGCCAGCAGCAGGAGCGATCGTTGTATCCATTTGGTGCTTTTTTCTCCGGGCATAACTGGCTTTGGGCTTTATACATTAAAGGTCTGGGGATAAAAAAAACGTCCGGAGGAAAGTCGACGAACGTCTCTTGAAAATCGTCAAAGGGAAGGTTGTTATTCCGCCTGGTAAAATTTCTTCCATTGAGCAGAAGTGGAGAACGGGATATCGAATTTGCCATCCGTGATCTGTATGACGGGCGGAGTATTGGCCGGCGAGCCCTTCTGCGCCTTGTATTTCCCTGAGAAAGTGCCGGAGATCCTGGTGGCGGTGATGGAAGTGACATGGATGGTCACCGCGCCATCCAGGTAAGTGACAAAGCCTTTGATATAGCCATTATAGCCGATGGCAGGGTCGATCGCCGTGCTGCCCTGTTGGGCGGGGACCTCGAAATTCAGTCTTTCGCTGGGGTCGTCCTTATCCGCCAGTTTAAAAAAGATATGTTTTTCCGTTCCTTTCAGCCGGAAGGCCGCGTTCGTATTCTGGTCGGTGCCGGTGGAGGAAAATACTCTTCCGTCAATCTTAGCCGAAAAGCTGGCGTCTCCCCCACCCGATCCGTTGGTATTGGAGCCGGCGGCGCCGGTGCAGGCCATAAGAATGGCGAAAGCGAAAACAAAAGGAGAAAGCAATTTTAATTGTATCATTTGGGAGTTTTAGCCGGTAATTGAATTGCCGGCATTTTTCCGGGTGCCTGGAACCGAAGATCCGGACATAAAAAAAACGTTCGCCGGATTGTCGACGAACGTCTCTTAGAAATCGTTAAACGTTTTGATGGGGGACTCAACCTTCTATTTTACCCTGTCGAATGGCTGGCTGACATCTACCGTGGCCCTGGCCTTGCAGGCATCCTGGATCTGTTTGAGAAAAAGCTGGTCGTTCTTTATTTCAAAAGAGCATACAAGGACCATATCATTGTCACAGGGAACGTTTCCGCTGACCTTTTTAAAACTGATCGCGTTCTTCTCCACCTTATAGGTCATCACATCCGGGACATTGCCATTGTCATAGGAGACGGTTGCCGTATCATTTGAAAAATCCCAGGTAACGGGGGTGGCCATGAGGTCTCCATTGTCGTTGGGTATTTTCAAGACCCCTTTCCATTTGGAATTGGTTAGCTGGGCCTTCGCCGTGAGGAGGGAAAAGCAGACAATTGCGGTGAGGACGAGGGCCTTTTTCATGTTGTTTTGGTTTTATTTATAAAGTAATACTATATATGTCAGGACATCCAAATGATCACCGCCGTCAGGAACGCTGCCGACTCCTGCCGGAAAAAAAGGCGGGTATGGATCCGGTCTGCAAGGTCGGCGGCAATTTGAAGACCCAGTCCCGAGCCTTTACTATCGACCTGGGTATGGATCAACCGGCTATTCAGCAATTCCACAGGAGCG
>NZ_DASYCH010000078.1:0-19517 GCF_036500295.1 Puia sp.
GGCCCGCCTTTCATTTCTCGCCAAAGGAGAAGTGGATGAACGATCCCAATGGGCTCGTCCGCATGGACGGGGTTTACCATCTCTTTTTCCAGTACTATCCAAACGATATCGTCTGGGGCCCGATGCACTGGGGGCATGCGACAAGCAAAGACCTGGTGCACTGGCAGCAACAGCCGATAGCCCTGTACCCCGATAGCCTCGGGTATATCTTCTCAGGCAGCGCGGTCGTGGACTCGGCCAATACCAGCGGGTTCGGTCAGCCCGGGAAGCCGGCGATGGTCGCGATCTTCACCCATCATGATCCCGTCGGCGAAAAGCAACATACCAATACCTTCCAAAATCAAAGCCTCGCCTATAGCCTCGACAAGGGCGCCACCTGGACCAAATACGAGGGCAACCCCGTGCTGAAGAACCCGGGGATCACGGATTTCCGCGACCCCAACGTGAGCTGGTTCGCAAAGGGGAAGAAATGGATCATGACCCTCGCGACAAAAGATCGCATCGGCTTTTATTCCTCCCCCGACCTGAAGAATTGGACGAAGGAGAGTGAATTTGGAGAGGGCCTCGGCGCACATGGCGGGGTATGGGAGTGCCCCGATCTGTTCTCCTTCACCCGGAAAGAAGGGGACAAAGAACGCACCTATTGGATCCTGTTGGTGAGCAACAATCCCGGCGGCCCCAATGGCGGCAGCGGGACGCAATATTTTATCGGTGACTGGGACGGGCATGTCTTCAAGCCGCTGGACCAATCGACCCGGTGGATCGACTACGGACCCGATGACTACGCGGGGGTGCTTTGGAACAACGCCGGCCGCCGGCGCATCTTCCTGGGATGGATGAGCAACTGGGATTATGCGACAAAGGTGCCTACGTCGACCTGGCGCAATGCGATGACGGTGCCCCGCAACGTATTTCTGATGGATGTCAATGGTAAGCCCTGGCTCGCATCGATGCCATCCCCCGAGGTGATGACCCTGGCGCGACGGAAGGAGACGATCCGCCGGATCACCGTCGACAGCAGCGCCGATCTTTCGGCACAGCTAAGAGATGACGCGGGACGGTTTGTGCTGAACGTACGCGGGACGGCGGACCAGAGTGTCGCGTTCGTCTTCTATGACAAGGCGGGCGAGCAGGTCATATTTGGATTTAACAATGTCAAGCAGCAATATTATATCGACCGGAGCGCTTCGGGGAATACGGAATTTCACCCGGGGTTTGGCGGTGTGTATACCGCGCCGAGGATCAGTAAGGAAAAGGAGCTGAACCTGCAGTTCGTCATGGACCGTAGCTCGCTGGAAGTGTTCGCGGATGGGGGCCTGACGGTGATGAGCGCCGTGTATTTTTCCAAACAGCCGCTGACGAGGTTCAAAGTGAATACCACCGACCGCTGGACGATCAAGGAGCTGAATTATGCGGCGATGGCGTCGATCTGGTAAGTCGGCGGCAGGCGTTTGCGGCGTCGGGGTGCGGACAGCCAATGTATCGATACCGAACAGGAGTCCCCTATTCCAATTTATAAGTGCTTTATTCTCAATAAAGTGCGATCCGGCATTTTTTTCGCTGCCGGATTGCTATGCTTGGTACCTACTTTAAGACCGCATGGCGCAATATCCTTCGCGGCAAGCTTTACAGTGTTTTAAATATCCTGGGACTGGCGACGGGCATGGCCGTGGCGCTGGTGATCGGCCTTTGGGTCAATGACCAGCTGTCGAATGACCGGTGGATCCCCGGCTATCAACAGGCCTATCAGGTACGGTTCCGCTTTAGCGATAACGGCGTAATGCGGAGCCAGGAGGATGTGAGCCTGCCCGTGGGGGATGCGCTGAAGCGGGATATCCCCGAGGTGGCGTATGTGGCGCCGGCTTTTCATACGGGTGGGGATGCGGTGCTGGTCAATGACAAACGGGTAGAGGGTTTATCGAAATATGTGGGAGCGGAGTTCCTGCAGGTCTTTCCTTTCCCGCTGCTGGAGGGCGATGCCGCGACTGCGTTGAAGGAGCCGGGATCGGTCGTGATCTCCGAGTCGATGGCGCGGGCGGTCTTTGGGAAGGCCTCCGCCCTGAATAAAACTATCCGGATGGTGAGTATGGGGCCACGGAAGATCACCGCCGTGGTAAAGAACCTGCCGCGGAATTCCAGTTTTCAATTCGATTTTTTGCTTCCCTTTAAAGAATTTGCTTCAGGCGGCTGGGTACAGGCCGCTACGACGCGGTGGGGAGATGCCTACTTCACGATGTATGCGGCGTTGAAGCCG
Organism: Puia sp.; assembly: GCF_036500295.1. Taxonomy (NCBI): domain Bacteria; kingdom Pseudomonadati; phylum Bacteroidota; class Chitinophagia; order Chitinophagales; family Chitinophagaceae; genus Puia; species Puia sp. Next base: position 2,255 of record NZ_DASYCH010000078.1, read on the forward strand.
GGCGCCGATGTGGTGAAGGCCCAGCAGAAGATCTCACAGCTGGTGCGGCATTATTCTCCTGAGACCTGGACCAGTTTTCACCGGGAGCCGGTGCTCTTTGCGATGAAGGACTGGCATCTGTATACCGAGTTCAAGGATGGATACCCTTCGGGGGGATTGATCGACTATGTGCGGTTATTCAGCATCGTTGGGGTGCTGGTGCTGCTGATCGCCTGTATAAATTTTATGAATCTTTCGACGGCGCGGAGCGAGAAGCGGGCGAAAGAGGTCGGGGTAAGAAAGGTGATCGGCTCTTCGCGGAAGGGGCTGATCTTTCAATTCCTGGTAGAATCGCTGACGATGACCTTTCTTGCCTTTCTGCTGGCGCTGGCGGCAGTGCAAATGGTGCTGCCCGCTTTTACGGCGATGACGGGCGAGGTGATCCGCATCCCCTGGAACAACGGGCTTTTCTGGATGATCATGATCGGATACGTGGTGGTGACGGGTTTGCTGGCGGGAAGCCGGCCGGCCTTCTATCTGTCCTCTTTCCAGCCGGTGAAAGTGCTTAAGGGGATGAAGATCGGGAAGGCGGCGGCGCTGCCGAGAAAAGTTCTTGTCGTCTTACAGTTCACCTGCAGCATCGCACTTATCATCAGCACGGTAATCGTCTATCAACAGATCCAATATGCGAAGGACCGGCCGAGGGGATACGATCCCAGCCGGCTGGTCGTGATCTCTAACCCTGGCGACAGCTATGGGGTGTATAAACAGGAGGTGCTGCGATCGGGTGTCGTTACGGCCATGACCAGAAGTCTCACCTCTGCATCGGAGGTCCATGGTCATAATATCGTCGATCAATGGCCGGGGATGTTGTCCGGCGAGGCCTTTGCACCTGTGCTGCAGGCGGTGGCCGACAGCGACTATTTCAAGACCCATGGGATCGGGTTTTTGGAAGGGCGCAATTTCTCGGGCAATTTCGGCGCCGATTCCACATGTGTCATCTTTAACGAGGCCGCGGTGCAACGGATGCGGCTGAAACAGCCCCTCAATGCCTATGTCCACTGGCCCAGCGCCAACGCGCCCGAGCGACTGCGCGTGATCGGGGTCGTCAGGAATATCGTGACGAATAATCCGTTTGGTACGCCTGATCCGACGATCTATGTCTTTCAACCCGGTTGGACCTGGGCGGTAACGTGCCGGGTCGCGCCGAATGTTTCTACGCGGGCCGCGCTGGAGAAGATGCGCGATATCTATGGTAAGTATGTGCCCGGTGAACCGTTTGGTTATTCTTTTGTGGATGACAACTATGCGTCGCATTTTGCGCTGGAAACGATGATCGGAAAGCTGGCGGGGGTGTTTGCGGGGCTGGCCATCTTTATCTCCTGTCTGGGGTTGTTCGGGCTGGCGGCGTATATGGCCGAACAGCGGACGAAGGAGATCGGTATCCGCAAGGTGCTGGGTGCTTCCGTGGGGCAGGTGATGGTGCTGCTATCGGGCGATTTTCTATTCCTGGTGGGTGTGAGTTGTGTGATCGCGTCACCGATCGCGTATTATTTTCTGCATCAGTGGCTGGCAGGATATTATTACCGGATCGCTATCAACCCGCTGGTGTTTGTCGCTGCCGGAGTATTGGCGGTGACGATCACCGCGATAACGGTGGGATTCCAGTCGATCCGGTCGGCGCTGATGAACCCCGTGACTTCCTTACGAAGCGAATAACATGAAAATATGCTGAACACTTACCTGAAGACCGGCTGGCGGAATATCGTCCGCGGCAAGACTTACAGCCTGTTAAATTTATTGGGTCTCGCGACGGGGATGACCGTTGCGCTGGTGATCGGGCTTTGGGTGACCGGCCAGCTCGGGTATGACCATTTTATACCCGGGTATGAGCAGGCGTACCAGGTGCGTTTCCGCTCCCTGGATCACGGTGTAGTGCGCAGCCAACGCGAAGTATGTATGCCGATCGCGGATGCGTTGAAGCGGGATATCCCGGAAGTTGCGCATACGGCGCCCAGGTATGAGCTCGGACAGGAGCTGCTGGTCGTCGGGGATAAGCGGATCCGCGGGGAATTGAATGCCGTCGGCGAGGAATTCCTGCAGGTGTTTCCCTTCCCGTTGGTGGAGGGGGATGCGGCGACAGCTTTGAAACAACCGAATACGGTGGTGATCACCGAGTCGATGGCGAAGGCGGCGTTTGGGAATGTTCCGGCATTGGGCAAGACGGTGCGGCTGCTGAACTGGGGACCCCGGAGGGTGACCGCCGTGATGAAAGACTTTCCGCGCAGCAGCAGTTTCCACTTACAAATCCTGCTCCCGTGGGTTGATTTTAAACGCTGGGATTGGGTGCCGAGGACCTCGGCGCAATGGGAGCTGGCTATCTGGCAAATGTATATGTCACTGAAGCCCGGCGCCGATGCGGCGAAGGTCGAAGCGAAGGCTGCGGGGTTGGTGAAACATTATTCACCTTCCACCTATGCTACTTTTCAACGGGAGCCCATATTCTTTGCGATGAAGGACTGGCATTTGTATACTGAGTTCAAAGACGGCCGGCCTTCCGGCGGGCTGATCGATTCGGTGCGGATGTTCAGCATCGTGGGGCTGCTCGTGCTGATCATCGCATGTATCAATTTTACGAATTTGTCGACGGCCAGGAGTGAGCGGCGGGCGAGAGAAGTGGGGGTAAGAAAAGTGATCGGCTCTTCGCGGCGGGGGCTCATTTTTCAGTTCCTCATCGAGTCGATGGTAATGACCACGTTGGCTTTTGTGCTGGCCATGCTGGCTACCGGCGCCGTGTTGCCGGCCTTCCGGGCGATGACAGGGGAGACGATACTTATTCCCTGGGGCAGCGGCGGCTTCTGGATGTTGATGTTGGGATATGTTTTGGTGACGGGGCTGCTGGCCGGAGCGCGGCCGGCTTTTTATCTTTCTTCTTTTCAGCCGGTGAAAGTTCTGAAGGGAACGATGCGGGTCGGCCGGGCGGCGGCGTGGCCGCGAAGGGTGCTGGTGGTGTTGCAATTCACGGGGAGTATCGCCCTTATCATCGGTACGATCATCGTTTATCAACAGATCCAATATGCGAAGGACCGTCCGCGGGGATATGATCCGAACCGGCTGCTGGTCTCCACGATACCCGGGGGAGACTATCGCGCCATGAAACAGGATATGCTGAACAGCGGCGCCATAACGAGCATGACAAGGGCGCTGAGTTCGACGACGGAGGTGTATGGACACGAAACGATCGACCAGTGGCCGGGACGGCAACCGGGCGAAGCCATCCTGCCCGTGACCCGACCCGTTGCGGACGAAGATTATTTCCGGACACTGGGGATGAAATTTGTGGCGGGGAGCAATTTTACGGGGAATTTTGGAGCCGACTCGACCTGTGTGATCCTCAACGAGGCGGCGGTGAAGCAGATGCGGCTGGAGCAGCCGATCAACCAGTACGTACACTGGCAGACCGTCACCTCGCCCGGCCGGCTGCGGGTCGTCGGTGTCGTGAAGGATGCGCTGGCAAGCAATCCTTTTGCCGAGGCCGAGCCCGTGATGTATCTTTTTCAGCCGGGCTGGAGCGGCAGACTGCTGTACCGGTTGGCGCCGAATATCTCCACATCAGTGGCGTTGACGCGGCTGAAGACCATTCATGACAAATACGATACGGAACATCCTTTTGACTATAAATTCGTGGATGAGGACTATGCCACCAGTTTTGCTGTCGAAGAAATGATCGGGAAGCTGGCGGGCGTATTTGCAGGGCTGGCGATCTTCATTTCCTGTCTGGGTTTGTTCGGACTGGCGGCCTATATGGCCGAACAGCGGACCAAGGAGATCGGTATCCGGAAAGTGCTGGGAGCGTCGGTACGGCAGATGGTGGTTCTGTTGTCGAAGGATTTTTTGTTGCTGGTGGGCGCGAGCTGTGTGATCGCGTCGCCGGTGGCCTGGTATTTTCTGCATCAGTGGCTGGCGGGGTATTATTACCGGATCGCCATCAACCCGCTGGTATTTGTTGTCGCGGCGATGATGGCGATGGTGATCACGGCGTTGACCGTGGGGTTCCAGGCTATAAGGTCGGCGCTGATGAATCCGGTGCGTTCCCTGCACAGCGAATAGTCCTAATTGGATAATCCGCCGCTGCTCTGACCAGAGACGCGCTTACCCTCCTCTTCGGCGCCGGTCTTGCGGGCCCTTGCCGCCTTGACCTGGGAATTCCCGAACTTATACGTGAAATAGAGCTTTAGCTGCCGGCTCTCCGTGTGCCCGGTGGACCGGACGTATTGACCTGCGAACTCGCTGGTGGCTGTCCAGCGCAGGGTATAGAAAAGATCGCTCACCGAGAGTTTTATCAATCCTTTATTGTTCCAAATTGCCTTCTGGACGCCGGCATCCAGGTTGCCCAGTCCATGGGTCTTGAACGTGCCCTGCCAGATGGAAGGCGAGGTGTAGAAGCCCGAAAGGTCGACGATATAACCGTTGCCGAGGCGGAAGCTTTGCTGGGCGAAGACATTCGCAGCGAAAACGTGCAGGTTTACCGTCCGGCCCGCGCCGAAGTCGGCATTATACATCGAATAGTAGGTGTTGACATTGGCGAAGAGGCTATACCGGCCGATAGACCAGGGGTAGCTGATGTTGAGGCTGGTGATGTCCTGGGTCGCCAGATTTTGTTTGGTAAGAAACGCCTTTGAACGTTGCGTCGTGTCTACAAGCTGGGTAAACACATCCTTTACATGGCTGTAGTTGAGGGTGGTGACCAGTTTGGACTTAAAGACAAAGCTGAGGCCGACGCTATTGGTGTATTGGGGTCGGAGCTGGGTGTTGCCTTTCTGGAAGGTATATTCGTCCAGCTTGAAGAGAAAGGGGTTCAGATCCTGGTAGGCCGGCCGGTCGATGCGGCGGCTGTAGGTGAGCGTCCATTGTTTCATAGGGCTTTTATTATACGTGATCGCGGCGCTGGGGAACAGGCCGGTGTAATGGCGGTTGAAAGTGGAGTCGAAAACCTGGTACCCATCGGGCCCCGACTTATAGCCGGTACTCGTTCCTTTTGCATTCGTATTCTCTACCCGCAGGCCCGCTTGCAGCGCCCAGCCTTTGAAGGGCCGGCTATAGTTGGCGTAGACAGCATTGATGTTTTCCTTGTAGTTGAAGGTGCTGCTGTTGAGGGTGTCCTGGAGTTTGGTAGGGGGTTCGACATCGTATTGGCGGAATTCGTTGCTGCTGCTGACATAGGAGGTCTTTACGCCAAGACCCAGTTTTCCTTTTTTCAGGTTTTGTTCGTAGTCGGTCTTGAAGGTATAGATATCGATATTGGTGGGCGCGAGCATGTCGAAGATATCGCTGTAGAGCAGATTGGTCCCGGTGGGATCGAAATACAGATTGGGCTGGTACTGGTCGCTGCGGATGCGATAGATGCCATAGTCGGCGTCCATGCTGAGGTCGCGGCCTAGTGAATCGGTATGGTGATAGTTGAGGTCGAAGTTGCCGTTGTTGCGATGACCGCCGGAGGTGTTGTCGGCCTGCAGGACGCGGTTTGGTTGCTTCTTATCGGCGGTGCCGTCGGGCAGATAGCTGATATGGGTAACAGCATCGGTCGGGGTGCTGAAATTCGAAAGGGAACCGTCGACCATGACGCCAAGGGTGTTGTTCTTATTCAGGAAGTAGTCCAGACCGGTCTTGAAGGTATGGCTGCTGAGATGGGGTTGGATCACGGAGTGTTGATCGAAGAGGGTGTCCAGCTGAATACGATAAAGCCCCATGTCGATGGCGTTCGTCGTATTGTTATAGTCATAGTTGCCGAACCAGTTGAGATGGGCATCGCGGTGATTGAGCGAGACCCCGCCATTGTAATTCGAGTGGGTGCCGATATGGTACCCTCCGGTGAGCGAGCCGTTGTTGCCAAAGGACTTGTTCTTTTTGAGGCGGATATTGATGATGCCTGCATTACCGGCGGCATCGTATTTGGCCGAAGGATTGGCGATGAGTTCGATGGATTCGATCTCGGAGGACTGGAGGGTCTTTAGATAGTCGGCAAGGTCGGTGCCGTTGAGGGGGACCTGGCGGCCGTCGATATAGACCTTTATGCCGTTCTTCCCGGACAGGCTGATATTATTGTCCTTGTCGACCATGACGCCGGGGGACTTGCGCAGGAGATCGAGGACGTCCTGGCCGACGGCGTTGATACTGCCTTCGACATTGACAATCGTGCGATCTGCTTTTACCTCCACGGGCGGCTTACGACCGGTGACGGTGATGGCCTTGAGGCTGTCGGCTTTCTGGGCCGTGGAGAGGCCCTGCCCGCGGACGATGATCGGCTGCAGGAGCATGTTTAAGGAGAGCAGAAGGATGGTGAGAATAGCAATTAGTTGTTGCATACGATTAGCTTTTGTACCGTAAAACTAATCGCTGAGAACCGCGACCGGTGGCGTTATTCGGCGAGCGACCGGCTTTTCGCTGAATGGATCGATTTACGCGATGAATGACTTGGGGAGACGCTTTGGAGCCGACGGAATTTTATCCTTTTCCGAGTTTGCGGAAGACGTCCTGGCGGTGTTCGCGGGAGACGGGAATGAGTTTGCCATCGATGTCAACGCAATTCCCATCGATGCCGTTGATCTTGTCAAGGGCGATGGTATAGCTGCGATGTACCCGGGCAAACTGCCCCCCGGGGAGTTTGTCGGTTATTTCCGTGAGCGATTGATAGGTGATATAGGCGGCGTCGCGGGTGCGGACCCGGACATAGTCCTTCAGGCTTTCGATGTAGAGGATGTCGCCGATGAGGACCTTTATAAATTTCTTGTCGACCTTTAGGAAGAGATGGTCTTTACTGGAAACAATAGGCTCTTCTTCTTTTTGCGGGAGTGGGCGGGCGAGCTTGACGATCTTTTCCAAAGCCTTCATAAAGCGTGGGAAGGAGATGGGCTTTACCAGATAGTCGGTGACTTCGAGTTCGAAGCCTTCGACGGCATAGTCGCGGTAGGCGGTGGTAATGATGATGGCCGGGGGCTCTTTCAGGGATTTGAGCAGATCGAGACCGGAGAGCAGGGGCATCTCGATGTCGAGGAAGAGACAGTCGACCGGCCTTTTCTGTAGCAGTTGGAAGGCTTCGACGGCGTTGCCGCAGCGGATGATGTTCCCGGCTTCGATGCGGTGAAGATAGTTTTCGATGACGTCGATGGCAAGGGGTTCGTCGTCGATGATCATATAGTGCAGTGCTTTCAGCATAGCGGCATTTTTAGGGAGACCATAAAGACCTTATTCTCTTCGCGGATGTCGAGGGTGTAGCGATCGCCATACAAAAGATCGAGGCGACGGCGGACATTCTTGAGCCCGATACCCCTGGCGTCGTCGGTATGCCGGAAGTTTAGGAGTGCATGCTCCTCTTCGGGCGCGGGGTTTTCGACATGGAAGAAGAGATGGCCGGCTTTTACGGTAAGCCGGATGGTGAGCAGAATATGACTGATATTGTTCTTCACCCCATGCTTGAAGCTGTTCTCGAGGAAGAGGATGAGGATCATCGGGGGAATCTGCACGCCGGCGGTCACGCCTTCGATGGTGAAGGAGATGGAGAGGCGGCTTCCGAAACGGAGCTGTTCGACGTCGAGATAATTTTGGAGATAGTCGATCTCTTTTGTCAGCGGTACCTGGGGGGAGGTGGATTCGTAGAGCATATAGCTCATCAGATCGGACAGTTTCAGGATGATCTCGGGCGCCTGATCGGATTTCTTCAGGGTAAGGGAATAGATATTATTCAGGGTGTTGAAGAAGAAATGGGGTTGTATCTGGGCGCGGAGGAATTTGAGTTCCGTCTCGAGATAATGTTTTTCTTTTTCCTTTTGGATCTGTTGGTTAATGAGGGTGTCCTTTACAAACTTCAATCCGGTGGCGAGGCCCAGGATATAGATTAGCTGAATGATGCCGACAAACCAGGTGCCAACCGTGAAGATATGCGCCTTAGGCAGCATTTTGGGTTCGGTCGCGCGGATAAAGACATATTCCAGGCTTTCGAACACCAGGGGACAGACGCACAGCATGGCCAGAAGCGTCAGGATATAGAGGCCGTATTTCCGGCTGAACAGGAAGCGCGGGATGAGGAGGTAGAGATTGAGGTAGACGCAGGCTGCCTCGACAACGACCAATATTGCCGTGATGACATACATGGTAAGGTCCAGCTTGTCTCTGAGGCTGAGATAGAGCGTGACGGTCAGGCCGTAGTAGAGCACCCAGAACAGCGGGTGATAGAGCCAACGTCTTTTCAACAGCGATGCGTTGCGGATGTCGCCGGCGATGAGGGCCGCGCCTTCGGTTGGAATGGTATGGAGGGTTGCTTCTGCCAAGTAGATCGCCGGAGTAGACCGGCTTGAATAAAGGTAGGTTTTTTGGGTTTGTGCAAATCGGTTCTTCGCTGTTTGGCAGGATTTACGCGATGAATGACATCAAAATGGCGCCGGCTCATGCCGGGTAGCATTTTTTACATATTTGTCCAGCCAGGCGTTCTCTTCGTACAGCAAATCGAGGAGATTCTCCCTTCCGCGATAGCCATGGGCCTCGTAGGGGAAGACGATATAACGTACCGTTCCGCCGTGGCCTTTGATGGCGTTGTAGAGGCGTTCGCTCTGGATGGGGAAGGTACCGCTGTTGTCATCCATCTCGCCGTGGGTCATCAGCAATGGGGTGGTGATCTTGTCGGCGAAGTTGAAAGGGCTCATGTCGTAATACAGCGACGGGTCCTGCCAATAGGTTCTGTCCTCATTTTGAAAGCCGAAAGGGGTGAGCGTGCGGTTGTAGGCGCCGCTGCGGGCTATGCCGGCTTTGAAGAATTTGGTATGAGCGAGGAGGTTGACGGTCATAAAAGCGCCATAGCTGTGGCCGCCGACCGCGACACGGTTGCTGTCACCTACCCCCATCGCCGATAGTTTTTGGATGGCAGCCCGCGCGTTGAGAGTGAGCTGGTTGATGAAGTCGTCGTTCGGCTTTTTAGTGCTGTCGCCGGAAACGATGGGCATTTCGGCATTGTCGAGGATGGCAAAGCCCTGGGTTACCCAGAATACAGGTGAGCCCCAGCTGATCATGGTAAAATGATCCTGGCTGCCGCGGACCTGGGCCGCGTCGGCAGCGGAGTTGAATTCGCGGGGATAGGCCCAGATGAGAATCGGGAGAGGACCATCCCTTTTTGGATCGTAGCCTTTTGGCAGATAGAGGTCGCCGGTGAGGTCGACTCCATCGGCGCGTTTATAGCCGATTTTTTCGCGGGTAATACCCTCCAGCTGGGGATAGGGATTTTTAAAGGCGGTGACGGCTTTGTCGTCACCGGGTTTGTCGAGATTTTTGAGATAATAGTTGGGCGTTTCCTTCTGGGATTCGCGGCGGCTCAGGAAGAGCCCTTTGCCGGCGTCGATGGTGCCGACGATCGATTCGAACGAACCTGCTGCGCAGCGCCAGATGATCTCGTTCTGTTTTGTGGCAAGATCGAACTTCGCGAGAAAAGGCAGGTCACCCTTTGGCGAACTGCCTGTCACGTTATTCAACAGGACTTTTTTACCGTTGTCGGTCGTGGTGAGAACGCGTTCACCATATTTATTAGGAGTAAGAAGGGGAGAGCCGGGGTCGTCATAGGCGTCGGTGGTGTTTCGCGTGTTCAGTAGCGTTATCGTATTGGTTGCCGGGTCATAGCGAAGGAGGTGTTCGGTTTGTTTGCTGCGCAGCAGCTCGGTGACGAGGGCGGTGCTGTCGTTGCCCCAGATGATATTGTCGAAGCGCAGTTTCGTGCGGAAGAGTTCTTTTGCTTCCCCGGTGAAGGGTGCGGGCAGTTGGTAAACGGCGTCATGGAATTCCTGTTTCTTCCGCATCAGGCCGCTGTCGAGCGGTGCACACCAGGTGAGTGTGGCGGGACGATCGCTGCGCCAGTCGTAGTCACGGGGCGCGTTTTGCGTATTGTCGAAGCCGCGGGGTTGCCCTTCGCCCGAAGGCAGGATGTTGATGGACTTCGTTTCGCCCGTGGCGGTATTGAGGATGCTGATGTTCGAAGGAAAGCGGGAGGCGGGTACGAGATAAGAAAAAGGGTGGAGGGCTGTTCTGGTCAGGATATATTTTTTATCCGGCGAAGGTTCCACGGCGAGGAAGATGGCTGGCTTGCCGAGCGGGGTTTCGAGGCCGCCGGTATTTTTTACCAGTTGGGACTCGCCATAGAAAGCGAAGAGGGCTTCGTCATAGGGCGTCTTTATCAGATCTTCAAAGGTGGCGCTCGGCGCTGCCTTCCCGAGGTTCTCCTGAACGGCAGGTCCGGCGGGCGTCAGTTGTTTTGGCGGGGCGGCGGAGGCGGGTTGGCGGATGATCTTGTAGAGAAGTGTTTTCTCGTCGAGCCAGCGATAGGCGCCGCCGGTGATGATATTGAGCGGGGTCTTGTTGACGCGGGTTGCTTTTTTGTCGCTGAGGTTGATGACGTAGAGGTCCACCTGTTTATTGGTGGTGTTGGTGAAGGCGATGCGGGTCTCACCCGGGCTCCAGCTGATGTTGCCGGCGCGGAGCGGGGTGGGGAGGCCGGTGACGGGAGTTTCCTTGCCCGTGCGGATATTTTTTATGGAGAAGCCGTTGATGAAGTTTTGGCGGCTCAGCGCGAAATTGTCGGGGTTGAATCGCAGGCCGGCGATGCGGAGCTCGGGTTGGGCGAGTTCTTCCACCGGCGGATAGGAACTGCGGCTGCTGAGCAACATCCATACCCCCTGGCGGTCGATGCTGACGGCGGGTGTCGGCGGGGCGAGGAGGAGGTCGGCGATCTCCTTTGGCGGCAGCTGGTAGCCTTTTGCGCCGGCGGATTTTTGGGCGCCATCCGTTTGGGTGGTGACGCCGTGCTCTCCGGTTGCGGAGTTGGGTTGGGCGAATACACCCGGGGCGGCAAAAGCCGTGAGCAGGATAAGCAGTAGTTTTCTCATGAACCTAAGCTACGGAATTTTTACCGGCTTGAGACCGCCGATCACATAGCAGGGGTGCATTTTTCCGATACCGGGGGCAGGCCGCGGCATGACTACGGCGATGGGTGGTGGAGTGGTAAGGCGACAGGTGGGCGGTGGCTCGGGGTTGAGGATCGCTTCGGCAACCATCGCCCCGGCGACCAGCGGCTTTTCATAACCCGGAATGACGGTCGAAGGCTGGTAGCGGGTATGGTCGGACGCAGCAGGCTGCGGACGCTGTGGCTGCTGCGTTTGCTGCGCTTGCTGAGGTTGCTGAGGTTGCTGAGGTTGTTGCCGCGGCTGTTGCTGGGTGGCGAAGACCTCATTGATGGAGGGGCTGATCAGCGTACCGGAAGAAGAGACGACGGAACTGGACAGCGGCTCGGCGGCTGGTGTACCGGTCGTGCGGATGTCGGCCGGCTGTGGTTGCAGGGCCGGGGTCGCCGTCCGCCGGTTGAGGATAACGATGCCGAGGGCGGTAAAAGCCAGCATAACCACCGATCCATGGAGGTGGATCAGGCCTCCGGATGGATAGGGGAGGGTAACATCGGCCCGAACTCCAAAAGAGTCGATGCCGTTACTGACGGCTCTTGGCAGATAGCCCTGGACCAGGTAGAAGGCGCCGCCGCCGGCAGCGAGTAAGATCAGCAGGGTCCACCAGCTGGTGAGGGCTTTCCAGACCCGGGCGCCGCTGGAGATACCCGGGTGTTCACGGGTAAGCCCCGCAGACGGGGCTATCTGATAAAACAGCGCGAACAACACGCTGACCGGCAACACGTCGATCGCCGGCAGCTCCAACGGGATGTCCAGGAAGACGACCATCGGCCGGAGGCTACCCAGATTTCCCAACCAGGGAAAAATCGGGGCTATGAAGAATTGCTCCAGCAATACGGAGGCGGCCAATAAAAGGGTTATAAGGAGGAGGTTGCTTCTCCGACCGTCGGGGGTGGACATAACTTGTTTTTTACAGATGAAAAGGTCGACTAATGGGTCGGGTAGAAAGCTGTCATATTTGGAGGCTTCAGCTGTCGGGCCAGGGGCCCCGCTTACTGAATGTAAGAACGGGAATTTTACCGGAAGTTATATGAATGATTTGCCAAAGAAGCGTTAAAACCGGAAGAGGCCGTAAGGGAAAGGACGGAAGCCGGAAAAAAAGAGTATGCAAATTTTCCGGCGGCTGCATCTCTTTAAAAAAAACTTATGCTAAGCCGAATTTTGTGCTGTTTTATTGGCTGCCTTTCGATGCTGACGGGCATGGCGCAGATGCCTTCGCTAAAGACGGATGGGAAAGAGTCCGGCGACGTCTATCTGCAGAAGCTGGACGTGGAAGTGTCGATCAATGGTGCGATGGCCACGACGACATGGACGATGGTCTTCCGGAATTCCACGAAGCGGATATTGGAAGGAGAACTGAATTTTCCATTGCCGCAGGGAGTCAGCGTATCCCGCTACGCGCTGGACATCGCCGGGAAGATGCGCGAGGCCGTGCCGGTAGAGAAAGAGAAAGCCACACAGGTATTTGAGAATACCGAACGGCGTAGGATCGACCCGGGATTGTTGGAGAAGGTGGACGGGAATACCTTCCGCACCCGGATCTATCCGCTAAACGCCGGTGGCGTGCGAACGGTGATCATCGGATATGAACAGGAACTCTCCTGGGAGGACGAGGCCGATCTGCGCTACCGGTTACCGCTTGCCTTCAAGCGAAACCTCGAATCTTTTTCCATAGCGATCACCGTGGCGGGAACGGCCACCAAACCGCGGTTCGACGCGAATACCGGCGACGCGCTGCAATTTGAAGAGTGGCGCAATAACTGGTCGGCAAAAAAGGAGTGGCGGGATTATCGCGCTGACCAACCGATAGCCATACGTATCCCCCAACTGCCGGGTACGGGCGCCATCCGGATGCAGGCCGCCGGGAATCATTATTTTTTCACGGCGAGTATTTTTCCAAAAGCAAAACCGGTCGAAAAGCCGTTGCCGAAAAAGATCGGCCTGCTCTGGGATGTCTCGCTCAGCGGGCTGCACCGCGATCATCAAAAAGAGTTCGCCTTGCTGGATGCGTATTTTTCAACGATCGGGAATGTAGAGGTAAGCCTCGTGGAGTTCAGCAATACGGTCAGCGGCGTGACGCGATTTACTATCCATGGCGGGAATTGGCAGGCGTTGAAGAAGACACTGGAGAACGCGGTGTACGATGGCGGGACGCAGTTCGGCGCCCTGGACCTCGCAAGCTATTCGGCGGATGAATTCCTATTGGTGAGCGACGGGCATTCGAGCTTCGGCAGCGACCGCATCGGTTTAGGCGATGGCCCGGTGTATACGATCGCGGCGTCGGCGAACGCGGATTTTCCTTTTCTGCAATCGATCGCCCGGCGCAGCGGCGGCGAGCTGATCGATCTCCTGGCGGTGTCGGCGGCAAGGGCACATGATCTGCTATGTACCCAGTCGCTGCATTTTTTGGGGGTGAGGGGAGGTGAAGGCGTGGAAGAATGTTATCCGTCGATGCCGACGCTGGTGACGGGAGCCTTGACGGTGGCGGGGATGGTATATCAGCCGGTGAAGAATATCGTCCTGCAATTCGGTTATGGCAGGAAGGTGACGATGGAGGTGCCGGTGGGCCTCGATATGGCGCGGCATGGCGCGACGGGGATCGATCTGGGGCGGGTATGGGCGCAGAAGAAGATCGCCGAGCTGGATGAGCGGTATGAGGACAACCAGGCGGAGATCCGGCATCTGGGGCGAAGCTATGGCATCGTGACGCGGAACACGTCGTTGATAGTGCTGGAGAATATCCAGGATTATATCGCGTACGAGATCGAGCCGCCCGCCGAACTGCGCGACGAGGTTGACCGGTTGCTGAAGGGGCGGCAGGACGATGACCGGTGGCGGCGCCGGCAGGTGGCGGACAACGCGGAGCAATATTTTAATGAGTTGTTTGACTGGTGGAATGGGAAGTGGCCGAAGACGGCGGTGAAGAAGTTTACAGAGCCGCGCGTGGTGCGGGATGAGGAGTCCATGCAGTCGTCGCCGCGGTTGCAGCGTGAGGCCGCGATGGATGAGGTAGTAGTGTCGCCGGTGCCAAGGGCAATCCAGGGGAGGGTTATGGGACTTAGTGTTTCGAAGAGCGATAGGGAACGGGAGGTCGATAAGAAGGTAGATATGGAGAAGGGCGGCGGCGAGCCCGCCGCCGGCAATTTTACGGTGCTGAAAGCCGAGGCAGATACCCGATACCTGCAGCAGCTGAAGGCGGCGGCTGCCGGTGACAGGTATACGCTGTATCTGAAATTGCGGGCCGACTATGCCGATGTGCCGCTGTTCTATTTCCATGTGGCGGAATTCTTTCTGGGCCGCGGGGAAAAGTCGGCGGGAGTTCGCATCCTGTCCAATATCGCAGAGCTGGATGCCGGGAACTATGAGTTGTATAAGATGATGGCGTATAAATTAAAAGAAACGGGAGAAACCCGCGCGGCCTGTGCCGCCTTCCGGAAGATCCTGGAATGGCGGCCCTTCGAACCGCAGAGCTATCGCGACTACGGTCTCGCCTTGGAGGATGCGGGGCTTTATCAAAACGCGCTGGATACCCTGAACCTGGCGCTGACAAAGAATTACGATGTCACGGTCAGTGGGTTGTACCCAGGTATCGAAGAGACCTTGTTGCCGGAGATCAACACCCTGATCGCGCGGCATAGATCGAAACTGAATACAGGCCGGATCCCGCGGAAGCTGGTGGCGGAGATGCCTGTGGATATGCGGGTGGTGTTGAACTGGAACCGCAGCAGCACGGATATCGATCTGTGGGTCACCGATCCGGATAATGAACGGTGTTTCTACGGTCATCGCAACACCGCGATGGGCGGACGCATCTCGCATGACTTCACACAGGGGCTTGGACCGGAGCAGTTCCTGCTGAAGAAGGCCGTAAAGGGCCGCTACAAGGTGGAGGTCAACTATTACGGGGATACGCAGGTGCGGCTGGCGGGGGAAACAACGCTGCTGGTCGAAGTATACACGCATTATGGCGGGCCGCAGCAGCAGCGCAGCCTGGTGACCCTGCAGATGAAGCCGGGGTCGAAAGGCGCGGTGTATGTGGGCGATTTCCAATTCTGATCGGCGCCGGCCGGTGGCGGGAGTGGGGTTTTGTGCTATTTTTGGCCGGAATCGATGCGCATGAAAATAATCAAAGACCGGGAATGGACGACGGCGGCGTGGCTGACCGTCGTACTTCCTATTTTGGCGATAGAGTGGATCGCGTTCAAATGCTTTTATCCCTACGCCGACTATTTCACCGATTCCTATACCTATATCCAGGCGGCGTTGGACCAGGATGCCATCAGCTTCCGGCCGATCGGGTATTCGCTGTTCCTGCGCCTGGTGCATGTGTTCTCCACTCCGGATACGGTGGTGGTGACCTTGCAGTATCTGCTTTTGCAGGGCGCCAGCCTGGGGCTTGTCCTGTCGCTGCGGCGCTGGTGCGGGGTGGGGGAGCGGACTGTCGCGGTGTTGATGGCGTTCGTATTGCTCGACCCGGTCATTCCTTATGTCGCAAACTATATCTCGAGCGACGCCTTGTTCATCGGGCTCAGCCTCATCTGGCTGACGGTGCTGATGGGGATCCTGCGGGCGGCAGGATGGCGGCGCCTGGCGTTACAGGTGGTGTTGCTGTTTGTGATCTTCAACCTGCGGTACGCGGCCCTGTTCTATCCGGCCGTTGCGGCGCTGATGATCCTGCTGGCGCGGCGGGGATGGAGGTATAGCGCCATAGGAGTCGTAGCGAGCATCGGGGTCGTAGTGGCCGGAACGCTCTGGATCAAATCCGTCACAAGGCGGGAAACAGGGGCCGATCTCTTCTCGGCGTTCAGCGGATGGCAGATGGCGAACAATGTGCTCAACCTGTATCCGCATATCCCGGTAGATACGGCTGGGCTGCCTTCGGCGGAGTGCCGGGTCCTGGCGGGCTATGTGAGCGATTATTTTGTGGGGACGGGGCGGACCGTCGTTGGCCCGGGTGTTCGTACGGTGGCAAATACAGGCGGCCGGGACGTAGGAGCACCGGAGACGCGGGCGATGCCGGAGGTGACGACGGCCTATATGTGGCTCCATCCGAGCCCGCTGCATCTGTATATGGAGGCGTACAAGCGCCAGCACAAGCTGTCCTATTTTGACGCCTGGAACCGGGTGGGGGTCGTTTTTTCGCAGTATGGTTATTTTGTTGCGCGGAAACATCCGGTTGCCTTTCTCCGTTATTATGGCTGGCCGAGTGCGAAGGTGTTTTTTCTAACGGGTCTCGATAATATGGCCGCATTCAACGAAGGGAAACCGGACGTCGATTCCCTGGCGGCCAACTGGTTCCGCTATCCCGGCGTACACGTGAAAGCGGTTTCGGTGACGCTGCAGTCGAAAGTGCTGGCGCCCATGGCCTGGACCTATACGTTGCTGAACCTGTCGTTCGTGATTACGGCTTTGTTGTTCCTTTCGTTTCGGACCCTGCGGCAACGGAATAAGGTATTTACGGCCTGTTTCCGCCTGGCCTCGGCATTTCTTTTGGCGAACGCTTTTTTTAGCATTTTTGCAACGCCGAGCGTATTTCGATACCAGGTACTGCCCCTGATCGTACTTTTTGTTTTTACCGTGGCCGGGGTTTCGAAATCCAGGGTTTTTTCCGTAACTTGATGCTAAAATCTGCTAATAATGCAACCGCTTAATTCAGCCGAAAAGAATCCTTTGTCCTCTCTCGACGTGTGGGAAGACGATGTGTTGGAACGTTACCCCGATCCCGAGTCGATCGTCGCAAAGGAAACAGGGAAGACGACGGAAGAGTACCGGAATTATGAGACGCCGGGCCGGGATACGGTTCGGGAGTTTTATAAGCTGAACCACACCTTTCAGACCTATGACTTTGTGCAGCAGAAACGCGCGGAATTTCTGGGTTTTGATAAAAAAGAGATGTCGGTGTGGGACGCGTTCGATTTCCTCAATCAACTGGTAGATGACAGCGACCCCGATACGGATCTGGATCAATTCCAGCATTTGCTGCAGACCTCCGAGGCGATCCGCCGGGACGGACATCCCGACTGGATGGTGCTCGCAGGGCTTTTCCACGACATGGGCAAGGTGCTTTGTCTTTTTGGCGAGGCGCAATGGGCCGTGGTGGGCGACACCTTCCCGGTGGGCTGTGCCTGGTCGGACAAGATCGTGTACCCCGAATACTTTCAGTTGAATCCCGATAAGGATAACGAACAATATCAAACGAAATACGGGGTCTATAGCCCCAATTGCGGATTGCGCAATGTCCATCTCTCCTGGGGGCATGACGAATATGTCTATCAGATGATGAAGGATTA
>NZ_DASYCH010000079.1:0-67566 GCF_036500295.1 Puia sp.
TCATCCCCCCGCAATGTCCCCGCCCTGGACTACCCATCATTTTACAACTGGACGCTCGCCGCCAGCCCTCGCCGTTGTACATTTATCCCAAAGAAAAAAGCACCATGAATATTCAATACAAAACCGGCCTCATCCCCACCACCGCCGAGATCATCGAAGTCTACGACAGCTCAGGCATCAACCGCCCGACAAAAGACCCCCATCGCATCGCGGGCATGTACGCCCACTCCAACCTCGTCATCACCGCCTGGGACGACCATCGATTGGTCGGTATCTCCCGCTCCTTGACCGATCTGCATTACTCATGTTATCTCTCCGACCTCGCAGTCCGCAAGGAATTCCAGAAACAGGGCATCGGCAAAGAGCTCGTCAGGTTGACAAAAGAAGCGCTCGGCCCTACCTGTATGCTCCTCCTGCTGGCCGCACCCGCCGCAATCGATTACTACCCGAAAATCGGAATGGACAAATTAGACAACGCCTTTATGATCAAACGGGATCATTAGTCTCAGCCGTTCATCCCATTGTCGCATTTCCCCCCAAAACTGTCTTGATCTCCACCCTTCGGGCAAAGGAATTATCGATAGATTTACGCTACTATTGCTAACATAAAATATCACACACAATGACAGCGTTCAACATTTATTTGAATTATCCCGGTACCAGCGAAGAGGCTTTCAATTTTTACAAATCTATTTTCGGCGGTGAGTTCACAGCAGTCATGCGTTTCGGCGACGGCCCCGAAGCAGGCCAGCTGCCGCCGGATGCCAAAAACAAGATCATGCACATCGCCCTGCCCGTGGGTAACGGCAATGTGCTGATGGCGACCGACCTGATGGAAGGCTTCGGCCCCAAATACGCTCCAGGCAACAACTTCAGCGTTAGCGTAAGCCCGGACACCGAAGAAGAAACAAAACGCATCTACGACAGTCTCTCCGCGGGTGCAACCATCACGATGCCCCTCGGCCAGCAGTTCTGGGGACTCTTCGGCTCCCTCACGGACCGCTACGGCATCAACTGGATGATCAACCATATGCCCAAAAAATAAGCGCAATCGCACTACCGCCGTTGATTAGCCGCCCGGTTGGTCAACGGCATTTTATCTCCCTCGCCATAACCTCCCCCGCATCGTCGTCTCATCGCGCTCGTCCCCCCATCATCGTTGCCCCCCGCAGTCCCCCCAGCAGCGTCATCCCCCGCGTGTGTCCCCGCATCCTCATTCCCCGCCCCTCCCTCAAACCCGCATCTGCTTCCGAAAATCCGCCGGCGACTGCCCCGTCTGCTTCTTAAAAAATGCGCTGAAATGCGTCGACTCCCCAAACCCCAGCGTATAGGCGATCTCCTTCACCGGCACCGACGCCTGTTGCAAAAGCGACTTCGCCTCCGAAACCGTCTTCTCGGCAATCCATACCGTTATCGGCTTCCCCGTCTTACTCTTAATGACGTTATTCAGGTAACTCGGATGCAGGCTTTGCAGCGCCCCATAGTCGCTCGCCCGAAGCACCTTATCCGCCTTCCCATGCACCAATTCGCGAAAATGTTTCTCCAGATCCCGCTTAAACGACTTCACGATCTCCGACCCCCGGTTTCCCTCATAGATCGGATTGTAATCGGTCCAAAACCGCGCCTTGATCTTCAGCAACAACACGACGAATAAATTCCCGATGATCTTCTTCTTGTAGGGTGAATCCCCCTGTTGCTCCGCATAGATCTGCAGGTACAACCGCTCCATTTCCACAAAAGCGCCCGCATCCAGCCGCAATGGCCGGATCGTCTCCGTTAACAAAAATGGAAACTCCCCATAAATATCCGGGTGCACATTCTCCTTCAGATAGGATTCATTAAACGTGATCAGATAAGCCTCCCCGATCTCCCTCCAGCCAAAAGTGCGGTAAACCCCCGGGTTGGTAAAATAGATGGTACCCGGCTCCAGATCGAAAGCCATGTTATCGATCGTACAACGGCCACGCGCATCCTTTATGAATAAGAAGTTGAAGAAGTTCGGCCGGAAGCTCGGCGACGTATAGGGCAACTCGGGAAGCAGCTCGCGCACGTTATGGATCGTAAACTCATCCCTGGGGTCGAGAAGACCCAGGGGCAGACCCAGCGAACGGTATAATTCATATAAGGTGTCGGGGATGATTTCCTTCCGGCTCATCCCCAAAAATAGCCCTTTTCCCCATCCCTCGTTTTGTCGTAACTTGAGGATTAAATTCCGACTGTGAAAGTGTATTTTACCTCTGGCATCGGCGCTGATCACCGGCTCTTCACCCATCTCCGTCTGCCCGAAGGATTCGAAGCGTCCTATATTCATTGGATCCCCCCGCTTGCCGACGAATCCCTTTCCGAGTACGCCATCCGGCTCAGCAAACAGATCGACACCAGCGAACCCTTTGTCCTGGCCGGGCTCTCCCTCGGCGGCATCATGTCCGTCGAAATGGCCAAACACCGGAAGCCTCTCTGCACCATCATTATAAGCAGCGTCCCCGTCTCCGCCCACCTTCCCCGCTATTACCGGATGGCCGGCCAGCTCGGTCTCGGCAAGATCATACCCGCTTCGCTGCTCAAAGCCGCCACTGCGGTAAAACATAGCCTGATGCTACGGTCCGCAGCCAACCGACGGCTAATGATGGACGTGATCCGGTCGGGTGATGACCACTTCATCCGCTGGGCCCTCACCGCCGTGCTCGAGTGGGAGAACACCGAGATCCCCCAGCCCCTTTATCATCTTCATGGCAGCCGCGACGAGGTCTTCCCCATCGGCCTCACCAAACCAACCCATGTCATCCGGAAGGCAGGCCATTTGTTCCTTCTCTATAACGCAGACGCCGTCAACCGCATCCTCAGCGAGATCCTGCTTCCCGTTCATCCCAAAGCGGACATAATCTAATCGAAAGCGAACAGTCGCTTCTCCCCCTAAAGTCATAAGACCCTGATAATCAGCGTCGGGCCTTTATGGCACCCGTCTGGCATCTCCCTATCCGACCCCGGCAGGATAAAAGTTCAACCAGCCGGCGGGTAAAAAAAACATCATGAAACCGATCAATACAGCCGCCAGCCACCCTTCATCCGTCATTTTTTACCGCTCAAAACAGTATTATGCCTTTCATGGTACTATGTATTGTCAAGTACCTGCTTTGAACACTATCTTTGTTATGCAAACCAACCGGAAAAGAAAGAAAAACTAGAGAAAAGATCGAAACAACCCAATCAACAAAATTTCGCAAAACTATAAAACCTAAGTATATGTCACTCTCAATCAAAACATTCGCCTTCGTAGCCATGCTCCTGACCGCCAGCAGCACCTTTGCTACCCCCACCCACGACAGCAACGAAGCCGTCCGGGTCGCCTTCCACAAAGACTTCAAAAAGGCCGAACTGATGACCTCCGAAGTCAAGGCCACATTCACCAAACTCACATTTAAAATGAACGGCGTAGTCATGTATGCCTTCTACTCCGATAACGGTCAGTTACTCGCCGTAACCCGGAACATCACCTCCAACCAGCTCCCCATCCAGTTGCTCCTGGACCTCAAAGCCGACTACGCCTCCTACTGGATCAGCGACCTGTTCGAGCTCACCGGTGAGGGCGCCAGCAACTACTACATCACCGTCGAAAATGCCGACCAGCGCGTAACCCTGCGCTCCAACGGCAGCGGCTGGGATGTCTACGAAAAGAAATCAAAAGAATAAGGGCTTCGCGCCTGCCTGTTAAAAACACCAAAACAGCCCCGCATCGCCGGGGCTGTTTTATTTGTATTGCGTATTGTATTCCTATTAATGTCGCGTCCTGGCGTCCCCGCCAACTAGTATAATTTCTTATCCCCCATCACCCGCCACAACCCAAACAACTCCGTCGCCGCCTCCACCGGCTGATGCACAAACGGGATCTTCCGCTCTCCCCCCTCCAGGCCGATCTCCCGGTAAATAAACGCATCGTCAAACCCCGCCTCCGCCGCCTCATGCCGCGTCGCCGCATAGATCACCCGCCGCGGTCGTGCCCAATAGAGGGCCCCAAGGCACATCGGACAGGGTTCACAGGAAGTATAAACATCGCAATCGGTCAACTGGTAATCCCCAAGCCGCCGGCACGCATTCCGGATCGCCACCACCTCGGCATGCGCCGTCGGATCGTTGGTAGACGTCACGCCGTTACAACCCTTCCCCACAACCACCCCATCCTTGACGATAACACACCCAAATGGCCCGCCCTTGCCGCCCTCCACTCCCTCCCGCGCCAGATCGATCGCCTGCCGCAGGAACTGAATATCCGTTTCGTTGATCATATCTCAAAATTGAATTATCGGCAAAAAATTTATGCAATTTAATTTTTTGCCTCAATACCATAAATGTCTGCCCTTCTGGCGAACCGGATTCCATCCGGTTCAAAGTAATCCCTGTTGCATCTTAAACATCAACTCCAACCCAAAACCGCTGATCAGCATCCGCTCCTTCTTATTCGCCAGCAACTGCTGCGTCCAATCCACAAACCCGCCATCGGCAATCTCCCACTCCGTTCCACCCCAGCCAATATATAATTTGAATTGGACCCCGCGATAATAATTGCTCTCCGCGGGTGGGCCCTCTTGTCCGGCCTTTTCGCTGTCGCTCGTATCCCGTTCGGCCGCTTCGCTGTCGCCCGGATGTCGTTCAATGTCTACCCCTTTCAACCGTTCCCCCAAAACCCCCATCACCCGATCCATCACCGGACTCCGCTCATCATACCCACCGCGTCTCCTTAACACCAGTCTACACGTCTCCACACCATATTTTTCCCTCAACAACTCCACCAAATTCCCAACATGCTCCGACAGCCCATCGCTCTCAAACTCATAACCACCCATATCCCTCCCGGCCGTAACCATACACCCGATCACAAAATGCGGCAAAAATCGCTTATCCGCAAACGTCTGCGTCCGCACATGCCTATGAACGGTGCAACACCTCATCCTCCCCCCGCCATCCGTGCTGTCCCTGGTCTTCCCGCCGCCATCCGTGCTGTCCCCGGTCTTCCCGCCGCCCCCGCCCCCTCCCTTCCGCCGGTCCGCCATATGCAATGCGATCGCATTCGTCGCATCCGCTACGACCTCCGTATTCCTCACCCCGGAAATTATCTTATCCTGACTCACCGTAGCTATAACCGAACAACTCCCCAACGCAGAAACCGGCGACAACTCCACCGGCGAAAACCCCCGGTCCCGAAAAAACCGCAACGTCTCCAGCTCCGCTTCGAGCAACGCGATCATATCCAGATCCGAAGGTTGCACCAGCCGGTTCCGCGCGTACTGCGCCAGCAACTCCGCCGGATCCATCTTCTCTGTTTTACGCTCGTATACCGCCAGCAACAATGAGCTCAGCTCACTGCCCGACAGCCCCGCGAGCACCCCGGCGATATCCGCCACCCCGACCTTCCCCGCGATCTTGTTGAGAATCGTTTCATTCATAATATTGCTGCCCAATTGTACCGGTCTCCCCACCACGCTGAGGAAATAACTCTACAAACGTCGACCCATTTCCTCATTTTTCCAAGCGCAAAAACCCCGCTCCCGTTTAGAAATATATTGGACCATATTTTGCTTTAGTATTAAGGCTTTTAATAGGATATTGGATTTTAGCAACGGCCTGGATATCTATCTGGGCTTCTTTTTTTTTATAAGGCGTGGGCGCCTCCATAGGACCGGGCTTTCCGCTGCAATTCGTCGCCCTCGCAAACTCGGGCTCCGGGCTTTCCACTGCAATCCCTGGCGCGGGCAAAATCGATATAGCACCTCATCCCTTAAAGATCTTGTCGATCAGCAAATTCAACACCTCCAGAAAAACCAGCACGATAATGATCCATTCCAGAAAAGTGCTGTTCCGGTATTGCAGCAGATCTTTAAATAATTCCAAATTCTCCTTCACGATCTCCAACCCCTCCCGGATATCCCGGTACCGCTCCTGCAGATCAAAGGTCCTTTTCAACCCCAGATCTATCCGGTTAAGATTCTCATCATCCCAGGTCTCCGGCGGCGAATCGAAAATATACAGGTTCTCCGAAATGCGGTTCTTCAGATTCAGCGTCTTGCCGATAAACATCTTCAACGATTGCCCCGTTATCGCCAGCCGCCCCCTTCGCTCCAGATTCGACGTATGGCTGTTGGTCTCCTCCAGCAACAGGTTCGTCTGCTCCGAATAATAATCCAGCGAGACCGACTGACTCACATTCAGCATGATCAGCCGAAGCACCTCGATATCCGGCTGGAGGATCTCGATCTTATTGTACCCGAACTTGTACTCCTTCGCATCCGTCTCCACCTCAAACTCCTCACTCAGCTTCAGCTCAAACGCATTCCTGCAGAATCCCGCGATCCGCTGCAAAAACGCATCCCGCTCCGCCTCACTGTAGTTGAGGAAACAAACCACCCCATACTTGAAAACGTAAACAAAAGATAACTCGCCGGTCTTGTAGAATAATTCATCGGCGTCATAATGATAGATCCCCTCCTTATAGCTCGCCCTAAACCCCCGCACATCGATGCTATCCGCTATCTGGTATGACACAACATGTAGCATACTTCAAGGTAGGCCTTTCCCCTGCAAAATAAAATACTAAAAAAATGCGTATTTGAACTAATTATTTTAGTATATTCGATAAAAAAACACCACCATGGAATCCCTTGCTCCCAATCTGTTCGTAAAAGACATGAACACCACCCTCGACTTCTATCGCCTCCTTGGCTTCCAGGTCACCATGTCCGTTCCCGAAAAAGGCCAGGGCCCGCTCGTCTGGGCCATGATGACCAACGGCAGGGTCACGATGATGTTCCAGACCATGGAAAGCCTCGGCGACACCCTCCCGCCCATCAGCCGCAAGGACGGCGCCTCCCTCCTGCTCTATATAAACCTCACGGACATCCGCGCTTTCTTCGAGTCCATAAAAGACAAGGTCACCGTCCTCCAGGGCCTGGAAAAGACCTTCTACGGCGCAACCGAATTCTCCATCGTCGACAACAACAACTACGTCCTCACCTTCGCCGAACACGAACAGCACTAAACCCGGCAACACCTGTTTGGGCTCATCGCCTCCGATGTCCGCGATCCCTCGGCCCGGCCTTTATTGTTTCCCTTTCAGCTTGTCCAGCTCCGCCGGACCAAGCTTTTCTTTTTCCATCAGGTCGATATCCCGGTTGATCATAACCATCTCCCCGCCATTCAAAACCTCCGGCTCATTATCGGTATCGGAATGATAGGATTTGCTTGCCCGCAAACGCCCCTCAAGCAGATCGGCCTCCTCTCCCGGCCTCGACCGGTTCGCATCCACATGAAACCGCGCCCCGCCATCCAACACCTCGAGCACGAGATCCCGGGTATGCACCCGGAATGGTAAGGACGTCGCACCGGAAACCTCGAGCATCACCTCCCCATCGACTTCCATATCCCGGTTTTCCTTCCCAAACCCCTTGGCCAGGGCAACCGTCGTATTCGGCATCACCAGTACACTACTCTCATCCGGCAACGCGAACCTCCGCGGATACCCCGCGCCGACATGAAACGAAGTACCCCCGGCCAGGGTCTTCCCAGGCCCCCCATGACAGGCCGCCACCAGCACCCCCATAATTAATAATCGATATCGCATGATCCGTGAAGCTACTAAATCTTGGCCCTATTCGCACATAGAATGTTACCTTTACCGCTATGATCCGAGTCGGTGAATACAATACATTACGGGTAAAAAAAGAACTGGGCTTCGGCCTCATCCTCGATGACGGCCAGGAAGGCATCCTCCTGCCCACACGCTTCGTCCCAAAAGGCGCAAAACCCGGCGACGAACTCACCGTATTCCTCTATCATGATGGCGAAGACCGCCTCATCGCCACCACGCAGCATCCCAAAGGTGTCCTCGGCGACATCGTCCTGCTGAACGTCGTCAGCCTCACCCCACAGGGCGCCTTCCTCGACTGGGGCCTGATGAAGGACCTCTTCGTCCCAAAATCCAAACAGCTGAGCGGCATGCGCCTCGGCGGGGACTATCTCGTAAAGATCTATCTCGATGAAAAAACCGGCCGCCTCGCCGCCACCGAAAAGATCGAGCCCTTCCTCAGCAACAAAGACGTCACCCTGAAAGAAAAAGACCTCGTCAACCTCATCGTCTACCGCCGCACCGACATCGGCTACGTCGTCATCATCAACAACCACCACACCGGCGTCCTCCATTTCAACGAGATCTTCCGCGATATAAAGGCGGGCGATCGCCTTCCCGGATTCATAAAGAACATCATCGACCCCGACCGCTCCGCCTCCGGCGAGACCGAGATCGACGTCGTCCCCGGCAAACCCGGCTATGAAAAGACCGAAGACGCCGCGGCAAAGATCCTCCGCCTCCTCAAAGAGAACAAAGGCCACCTGCCCTATCACGACAAGTCCGACCCCGAAGCCATCTACTCCTTCTTCGGCATGAGCAAAAAAACCTTCAAAATGACCACCGGCCGCCTCTACAAGGAAAAAAAGATACTCATCACCGACGACGGCATCCAGCTGGCCCGCTAACCCGTCCCCTAACTAAATAAATACGCCACATCCTCACTCGTCAGTTGTTTCACAAACCCACTTTCATCCGCCACCAGGTCCGCAGCCAGACTCCGCTTCCGCTCCTGCAACTGCAGGATCTTCTCCTCCACCGTATCCTTACAGATCATCCGGTACGCAAATACTTTCTTCACCTGGCCAATCCGGTGACTACGGTCGATCGCCTGCTGCTCCACCGCCGGATTCCACCACGGATCGACAAGATAAACATAGTCCGCGGCCGTTAGCGTCAGCCCCACTCCCCCCGCCTTCAGGCTGATCAGAAACACCCGCGCGGACCCCTCCCGCTGAAACTCCTCCACCGACTCCCGCCGGTCCGCCGCCGCCACACTCCCATCCAGATACAGATACGGTATCTCCCGCTCGGAAAGCGCGTCCCGGATCAGCCCTAACATCGAAGTAAACTGCGAAAAGACCAGGCACTTATGATCCCCCGTATTCTCCGTCACCTCCCGCACCAACTCCTCCAGCTTCACACTCGCATTCGGCCATGAGCGCGAATAGGCCTTCCCATCGAATGTAGGCCTATCCTCGCTCACCGCTAAAGTCTGACCTTCGGTCGAGGCCCCGTCAGGGCCTCCTGGTCCCCGCAATAAGGCCGGACTATCACAGATCTGCCGCAGCTTGGTCAGCCCTTCAAGAATATAGATACTGCTCTTCCCCATCCCCTCTTCCGCGATCCGCTCCAGCAGACTTTCCCGGTAATGGTCCTTATGACTGTCATAGATCTTCCGTTGCTCATCCCCCATCTGACACCAGAGGATCATCTCCGTCTTGTCCGGCAGATCCCGCGCCACCTGCTCCTTCGTCCGCCGCAGGATAAAAGGATAGATCAGCTTCCGCAACCGCTGCGCCGCCTCCTTGTCCCCATTCCGGTCGATCGGCCCCGCAAACTCCGCACGGAAAAAATCCGCGCCCCCCAGCATACCCGGATTTAGAAAATCCATCTGCGCATATAGATCAAAGGTGTTGTTCTGCACCGGCGTCCCGCTCAACGCAAGCCGGTTACGCGCCTGCAGCTGCTGGATCGCCTTGCGCACCTGCGAAGCAGGGTTCTTTATCGCCTGACTCTCATCCAGGATCACATAGCCAAACCGCCTCCGCGAAAAATGTTCGATATCGTTCCGCACCATGCCATAGCTGGTGATGATCACATGCGCCCGCCGGAAGCGTTCCTCATCCAGCTCCCGGTCCGCCCCATAATGCAGATAATAATCCAGCCCCGGCACAAATTTTTTCAGCTCCCCCTCCCAGTTATACAAAAGCGATGTCGGACAAACCACCAGGTGCGTCTCCTCGGGATATCGCTCAACGACATGTTGCAAAAAGCTCAGCGTCTGCAGCGTCTTCCCTAGACCCATATCATCCGCCAGGCAACCACCCCAACCCATCTCATCCAGCAGACACATCCATTGAAATCCCGCCACCTGATAGTCCCGCAGCTGCGCCCTCACCCCCGCCGGCATGGCCCATTCCTTCCCCGTTTCCAGTGACGCCCACCGCCGCTTCTTCTCTTCCAGCTCCGTCTGCAACGCCTCATCGGCGCCCCCGCCCGCCTCCGCCAGTATCGTCCAATGCAGCGCCGGCAGCCGGATCCCCCCTTCCCGGACCTGCCCCATCCGCAGCAGGAGCGAATATTTCTCCAGCCACTCTTTCGGCAACATCCCCAGGCTTCCATCAGACAATAGTATAAACTCCTGCTTCCCCAGGATCGCTTTGCGCAGATCGGCCAGCGGCACCACCAGTTCTCCATAACTCACGCGGATCGTCAGGTCGAACCAGTCGATCCCCTTCCCCGCCGTGATCTCCATCTGCGGGATATTCGTGTTGTATTTAAACTTCCGCAGTTGATTCATCCCCAGCACGGGGACATCCATCTCCTGCATCAGCTGGTAAAATCGCAGGAACCAGCTCTTCTCCAGCGCTTCTTTAAAATTCAGGTAGTAATAGCCGTTACTCTGCCCGGCAAACTTGGGATGCAATCCCCTCAACGCCTCCGCCAGCCGCGCCTCCTCTTCCTTCATCCGCGCGATGAGCAACACCCTGTCGTCCCGTTCCACCCTCGTCTCGGCCTCCTCATCTTCTTCCAGCTCTTCATCGGCATACAACCACTTCGGCCGGATCATCAGGAAGTTCTCGTTCAGCTCGCTGACGTACACCCGGCCCTGTGGCTGCTCCTCGATCTTCTCCATTCGGATCACCGCATCCATATTCACCGGGTAACGCTCTGCCAGCGGCCTCACCACCGTCGCCATAAATCGCGGCATCCCTTCCTCTCTCGCCTCGTAGTCCCCCGCGCGATATCGCTCCAATGCTTCCTGGTCCTCGCGCCGCAATAAAAAGAATTCATTCCCGCTTCGCAGAAAACAGCCCCATTGATGAAGATCCTCCAGCGGATAAACCCCGTTGTTGATCACTACCCGCACCCGCAGCCGCAGCCGGCCGGATTCCTTTTCCAGTACAAACTGCAGACCCGGGCTGGCCGCGCTCATCGACGCAGGGCGTATCGCTGTGGAATGGTAGGCTTCGGTTGGCGCGAGATAAAAAAGATATTTGATCGCCGGCGCCAGCGGCTTGAGTTCCTGCAACACCTCACTTATCCATCGCCGCAACAACGGGTAATGCCGCTCATCCAGGTGTTCAAACGGCTTATCCGCATCCCGCAGCCAGCCAAATCCGCTCTTCACCAGCTGCTCGATAAGCACCTCGTCGCCTGCCCGTCGCAACACCGCCGCTACCGGCGCCGGGAGTCCCTGCACATAGTTCTTGTAATGCGTTCCGGAAAGGGGGATCCGCTGATAACTTCTCCCCTCTTTTTTCTCCATCACCAGGATTAATTCCAGCGCGATGCCACCCCTTCTTTCCTGATTGAAATTCAATAATATGCCCGTAACGGGACTTCCGGCTAAAATGATCGTCTTCTTCGGCGTACTCAACTTTTGTTAATTAATTGTAAAGGGCGAAAACCCGTCCGCAAAAATAATAACAAAACCGGCCTCCCGTTGGTATATTTGTAGGCTCAATTGATTACGTACCGATTGACCTTGCCGGAAAAGTAAAATGGAATGTTATGAGCACTGTAGTAAGCAAGCAATCAAACATCTCGACGAGAATAAAGACCATCATCCACGAAAAGCTTGGCGTGGAAGAAACGGCCCTGGTGGACAATGCGGCCTTCTCAACCGACCTGGGTCTCGACTCTCTTGATGTACTGGAAACCTTTATGGCTCTCGAAAAAGAATTCTCGATGAAGATCAGCGACGAAGACGCCGAAAAGCTCACAACCGTCGGCTCCGTCATCGACTATATCACAAAACACACCCGAAGATGAAGTTCTTCCTTCGCATCCTGAAAGCCATCTTCATCCGCAAAAAGGACTGTTGTAAATAGCCCTGCGGTCCCCTCATACCCCGTAGCGATCCGCTCACCTACCCCCCATCCCCCTCCGATACTCCACCGGCGTCATCCCCACCTTCTCCTTAAAGATCTTACAAAAAGTAAGCGCGTCCATACTCAGCTCCTCAGCAATCTCCTTGACCAGCCGGTCCCCCTCCCCCAGCAACTCCTTGGCCTTTTGTATCCTTAACCCGATCAGGTACTGCCCCGGCGCCATGCCCATATATTGCTTAAAAGTTTTTCGAAAAAGCGAATAACTCACCTCCAACGTCTGTGCCACCTCCTCCGGAGATATTTTCTCACAAACCCGCTCCCGGAATAGCGCGCACGCCTTGTTGACCATCATCTCGACGCGATCGGCCGCGTGACGCCGGCTCTGCCGACTTTCCGCATGGATAAGCCCCAGCAGATAGATAATGACCCCGGAAATAACCGGCTGATAGCCGGGCTTCTCCTCTCTCGAGAACCGGTGAATATCGTTGAACAGGTTGACGATGGTCTCATTATAGCCGATATGAAAAAGAGCCTTCCCCGGTTGGAAAGGGTTCTCCCGAAGCAGATGGTCCACCAGCTCTCCGCGAAACCCAACCCATGCCTCATCCCATCCCGAGTCAGGATGCGGCCGGTAACGATGGCGTTCCCCTGGCTGCAACAGGATCACGGTCCCCGCGGTGATCTCTTCCCGGCAACTCTCCGATTCGAACAGCCCACCGCCATGCGTGATATAGATGAGTTGATACTCCTCCAGCACGCGGCCCTGGGTCCAATCGAAGTTATGGTGGGAGGGATGCGCCGTAGGCGGGTAACTACTGTTCTTTTCGATCCGGGTGCAACCGGTGTTGAGCACCGTAAGGCCTCTCGACCCCTCCCTTTCACCAACCGGGAAATAGAGAAAATAATTATCCATCGGTGTTGATTGACGGTACTAAGCTAAAAAAAAATGATCGGAACGCCGCATTCCAAAAATATCAGATCCGGCAACAGAAATGCCAAATAAGCCTACCCGCCAACGAAAACGCGCGCCTATGTTTGCGGAAATTCCCCACCATCATGAGCCACAATCTAACCATCGGCCTCTTCGGCATCGGCCTCGAGGCCTATTGGGACCAGTTCGAAGGTCTTGAAGAAAGACTCCGCGGATACCTCGCCGTCGTCGAAAAGAACCTAAAAGCGATCCATCCCGGGGTCATCAACCTGGGCCTGGTCGACACGCCCGAGAAAGCCTTCAAGGCCGGTGCCGAATTCCGGAAACAGGACGTCGATCTCATTTTTTGCTATGTCACCACCTACGCCCTCTCCTCCACCGTACTCCCCGTAGTACAAAGAGCGCGCGTCCCGGTGATCATCCTCAACCTGTCACCGGAAGCGGCGATCAACTATGGCCACTTCAATAAAATGACCGACCGGACAAAAATGACGGGGGAATGGCTGGCTTACTGCTCACCCTGCCCCGTGCCCGAGATCGCCAACGTCTTCAACCGCACCGGCATCCATTTCCACCAGGTCACCGGCATGCTGCACGACGATCCGGTTTGCTGGACCGAGATACAGGAATGGGTGGAAGCCGCCGGGGTCGCCCATGCGATGGCCTACAACCGGCTCGGCTGTATGGGTCACTACTATAGCGGTATGCTGGATATCTACTCCGACCTGACCCTCCAATATGCAAGTTTTGGCGGCCATATCGAACTATTGGAGGTTGATGAACTCTCCGCCTTACGAAAGACCGTCACCACCGAACAGCTCACCCAACGCGTCGCCCTCTTCCACCGGGAATTTGAGATCCAGCCGGACTGTACCCAAAGCCAACTCCTCCGGGCAGCCCGCACCTCCCTCGCGCTCGACCTGCTCGTAGAAAAGTATCAGCTCAACAGTCTCGCCTATTACTATAAAGGCACCGGTAACCCCGACAACGAAGACACCATCAGCTCCATCATCCTCGGCAACAGCCTCCTCACCGCCAATCACGTTCCCGTCGCCGGCGAGTATGAAATAAAAAACGCCCAGGCCATGAAGATCATGGACAGCTTTGGAGCCGGCGGCTCCTTCACCGAATACTATGCGATGGATTACAAGGATGACGTAGTCCTGATGGGCCATGATGGCCCCGGCCACATCGGGATTGCCGAAGGAAAGACCAAAGTGCGCCCGCTGCAAACCTATCACGGCAAGGTAGGCCGCGGGCTGTCGGTGGAAATGTCCGTGAAGAACGGCCCCGTCACCCTGCTCTCGGTCGTCGAACAGCCACTCAAAGGCAAGCTGATGCTCCTCGTCGCCGAAGGGGAATCCGTCGCCGGACCGACCTTGGCCATCGGCAATACCAATAGCCGGTATAAGTTCAAAAGCGGTGCAAGAAAATTTGTAAATGATTGGAACAGCCACGGCCCCGCCCACCATTGCGCCGTCGGCATCGGCCACATCGCCTCAAAACTCGAAAAACTGGGCGCCCTGCTGCAATTGGAGGTCGTAAAGGTCGGTTGATCGGGGTCGGCGCAAGTCGGCTAACCCGCCGCCTGGTCGGCTAACCCGCCCCCTGGTCGGCTAACCCACCCCCTGGTCGGCTAACCCGCCCCCTAGTTAATAAAATTAAACAAAAAGCAAAAATAATTAAAGATTAAGCTATTCTTATCTTTTGATTAATTCAGCCCCAAAACCCCACAGATCGTTTAATTTTATTTCCCTTCGTTTAATTTTATTTAAAAATAGGCTCAAAACCAATTTAAAAACATTTCCAAAACTTTAAAAGCATGATAGTACAGGATTGTTTGTTAACTATCTTAAACTATTTTAGAACTGTCGATTCCCGACTTAGAAACTCAAACCTTTCTAAACCAACTAGTTTGCCATTATGAAAAAGAATGTCTACCAACCATTCGGAAGGCTGCTTATTGTTTGCGCACTGCTTATAACCTTCACCGGAACTGCCCAGTCCCAAAATAATCAGCCCCCCACCGAACAAACCCGCAGCAAGATCACCGGCCGCATCACCGACGAAAAAGGCCAGCCCCTGCCCGGCGCAGCCATCATCGTAAAAGGTACCACCAAAGGAGTGGCCACCAACGCCGAAGGCTTCTTCGACATCGCAGCCACACCCGGCGCAACCATCGTCGTCCGCTCCATCGGCTACCAAACCAAAGAGATTATCCTGCAATCGGAGAAAACCCTGGCCGTCAGCCTCAAAGCCGTCGCCACCGAACTCAACGAAGTAACGGTCAGCTACGGGAAACAACGCCAGCGCGAAGTCACCGGCTCCATCGCCACCGTGAGCACCGAAAAACTGCAGGACCAGCCCGTCATGCAGTTCTCCCAGCAACTCGAAGGAAAGGTCGCCGGCGTTTCCGTCATGGAAAGCAGCGGTCAGCCCGGCCGTGGCGTCGACTTCCGCATCCGCGGCGCCGCCTCCTTCTATCTCAACAACCAACCGCTGTTCGTCATCGACGGCCTGCCCATCACCGGCAGCATCAATAACATCAACCCCGACGAGATCGAAACCTTTACCGTTCTAAAGGATGCCTCCGCCACCGCCCTCTACGGCTCGCGGGCTGCCAACGGCGTTATCCTCATCACCACCAGACACGCCAAAGCCGGCGACGCGAAGATCGAAGCCAACTCCAACTACGGCGTCCAAAGCCTCCCGCGCAATAAAGTGCCCAAGGTGATGAACGCCCGCGAATTCGCTACCTTCATGAACGAACGCTACCAGGATATGCGAACCTACGAAGGATTCACCGGCGCCATTCCCGCCGAATACCAAAACCCGGCACAATATGGCGCAGGCACCGACTGGTACAAACAACTGACTCACGACGCGCCCATCCAGAACTATGACGTCACCATCCAGTCCGCGACGGATCACTCCTCATCGACAGCCGTATTCGGCTACCAGGAACAACAGGGGGTATTGATCAACACCGGCACCCGCCTGTTCACCGGCCGCGTGAACAAAGATCTCACCACCGCCAACGGCAAAATAAAAATGGGCTTCAATATCGCCCCCAGCTACCGGCTCGATCACAACAACCGCCTGTCGACCGACGGCGTGGGAGGTCTCTTCGAACGCCTTTTCGAAGCCAGCCCCCTCATCTCACCCTTTAACCCCGACGGCACCTATCAACGCAACGTGTACTCCTCCGGCATGGTGGCCTACATCAACCCGCTGGCCACGTTCAAGCTGACAAATGATGATTACAAGACCACCCGCATCCTCGGCAACGGCTATTTTAATTATGAATTTGTCCGCGGCCTGCAGTTGAAGATCAACACCGGCATCGACAAAGGCGGCGAAACCCGTCAATATTATCAATCCGGCCAGGTCACCTCGACAGTCAACAACCCCACCGGCACCAGCAGCTCCGTCGACAACGGTTCCTATACGGCGGAAGGCTACCTGGATTATAAAAAGACCTTCGGCCAGGATCACAACCTCGAGATCCTCGGCGGCTATTCCGCGCAGAAATACAGCTCCACCAGCAACTCGCTGACCGGACTCGGATTCCCCAATGACGATATCCCCTACCTGACGGCCGCAACATCCGTCACGGGAAGCAGCTCGTACACGGCGTACTCCCTGGTCTCCGCCATCGGCCGTATCAACTACAGCTATAAAGGCAGATACCTGTTGCAGGCCGCCATCCGTAACGACGGTTCCTCGCTCTTCGGCGCCGATTCCCGCTATGGTACCTTCCCCTCCGTTTCCGCTGGCTGGATCGTCACCGACGAACCCTTCATGGAGCAATACCGGGACATCGGCTTCCTGAAGCTGCGCGCCAGCTACGGGATCACCGGGAATAATTCCTTCTCCGGCTACTACTCCGCACAGTCCACGACCTCGAATTATTACTACAACTTCAACAACACGATCACCCAGGGTACGACCATCGGGAACCTCGGTAACGCCGCACTCCAGTGGGAACGCAATAAACAGCTCGATTTCGGCATCGACCTCAGCATCCTGAAAGATCGCATCTCCCTGGCCTACGATTATTACCACAAGAATACCGACCACCTGATCCAAACCCGGCCGCTGCCCACCTCCTCCGGCTATTCCTCCATCCTCGACAACGTCGGCGCCATCGCCATGTGGGGCCACGAGATCACCCTCAACACCGTCAACCTCACCGGCCAGCTGAGATGGACCAGCAGCCTGAATCTCTCCTTCGACCGAAACCGCATCAAGGCACTCGTCGCCCCCGGTTACCTCAGAAGGAACAACACCGTTACCTCCGACTACTACCGCCAGCAGGTGGGTCATCCGCTCGGCGCCTTCTATGGTTTCAAGTTCCTCGGCCTGTACAAGAACGCCGACGACCTGGCCAAATCCGCGAAATATCTCGCAACACCCTCCAATCCAAACGGCTCTTCCGATATCGGAACCATCAAGGTCAGGGATATCAACGGCGATGGCGTGATCGATGACGTCAACGACCGCACCTTTATCGGCGACCCCACCCCGACCTTCACCGGCGGCTTTACCAACTACCTCAGCTATAAAAAGTTCGACCTGAGTATCAGCACGGCCTTCGACGTCGGCGGCCAGATCCTCAACGCGGCCAAATGGGCCTACCAAACCAATATGGACGGCTCACGCGTCCCCCTGGAAGCTGCCCTGAATCACTGGCGCTCTCTTTCCGATCCCGGCTCCGGCATCTATCCACGTACCAAAACAGGTACGACGGCCATCGGCCGCGAAGTGAACAGCCAATGGCTGGAAAGCGCCACCTACCTGTCGATAAAGAATCTCACGCTGGGCTACAACCTGAACATGCGGCACAATTCGATGTTCCGCAGCCTGCGTGCCTATGCTTCCGTACAGGAGCTGTTCGTATTCACCGGCTACAGCGGCATGAACCCGGAGATCAGCCTCAGCGGTCAGGACCCGACCCAGGGCATCAAAGTGGACGAGGAAGGTTATCCCATCCCCCGCACAATTTCCATCGGTTTGTCAGCCACATTTAAATAACCTATCTAACAGTCGACAATGAAAAAAATATATTTCCTTATTGCGATGGTGGGCCTGGCCACGGCGTCATGCAAAAAAAGCTATACGGACCTGGCGCCAAAATCATCCTACTCCGACGCCAACTATTTCCTGACCACCCAGCAGTTCAGCTCTGCCGTGACGGCCGCCTGTGCACCCTTGCGCGATGTGGTGGTGAACGATTACCTGATGAGCGAAATGCGCTCCGACAACACCATCTACCAGAGCCTCCTGAGCAATCGCGGCACCGCCTATACCGATCGCGAAGCACTCTGCAATTTCAGGGATGCCTCGACAAATTCCTATACCGCGCTGGAATGGCAATATTGCTACCAGGTCATCTCCCGGGCCAATATCGTGATCTCCCGCCTGCCCGCCGCCACCGCCGTTCCCGCCGACTCCGCCGCCCTGTACGACGGGCAGTGCAAGTTCCTGCGGGCGCTGATGTACTTCAAATTGGTTCGGCTATTCGGGCCCGTTCCCCTGTTCCTGAAAGAGGTCAAAACCCCCGATGACGCCTTCCTGCCCCGAGACTCCGTCGTCAAGGTCTACGCGCAGATCGCCGCCGATGCGGGCGATGCTATAAAGGAACTGCCCGCGCCTGCCGGTTTCCCCCAGTCGGGTGCCGCGACAAAAGGGTCCGCCACCATGCTGTTGGCTGACGTCGATGTCTACCTGAAAAAGTACCCCGATGCAGTTTCCCTCCTCAACACCCTACCCGCAATGGGCTATACGCTGAACGCCAACTACGCCGATGCGTTCCAGCCCACCGGCAAAAATGGCAAGGAGTCCCTGTTCGAGGTCCAGTTCCTGGGCGGCACCGCTACCGGGTCCACCCCCAATCCGCTGCTCTTCCACTTCCTGCCACGCAGCACCAGCACGGCGCTCGTCACCTCCCTCGCTATCAATAATACCACCACGGGCGGCTGGAATACCCCGACAACCGATCTTATCACCGCCTACGAGTCGGGAGACAAACGCCTCGACGCATCCATCGGTATGGTAGAAGGCACGTACAACGCCAGCAATTATTTCACGTACTCCGCCGTAAAAAGCGCGGTTGGCTATGCAGGTCCGCCGGCCGGCAAAGTAGCCGTACCCTACGTCAAGAAATACGAACATACCCCGGCCGCCATCACCGGCTCTTCCGACGACTTCCCCATCTATCGTTACTCCGAAGCGCTTCTCCTGCTGGCCGAAGCCCTCAACGAACAGGGACAGTCCCCGCTGGCCCCGCTGAATACCGTCAGAGCCCGCGCCGGCCTGACCGCCCTCACAGTGACCGATCAGGCCACCCTCCGCACCGCGATCCTGCACGAACGCCGCATAGAGCTCGCCTTCGAAGACAAACGCTGGCACGATCTCGTCCGGTCCGGCACCGCCGTAGCGGTGATGAACGCCTTTGGCACAACCCTGAAGTCACAGCTCACCTATATTCCGGCCGACTCCTACAACGTAAACGACAACAAATTGCTCTATCCCATACCCCAGGCCGAAGTAGGTCTCAATACCATGCTGACCCAAAACCTCGGATACTGATCAAACACGGCTAACTTTAGTAGGCAACTCACTTAAGATCCCGGTCAACCCGAATACGCAACTCACTTAAAATCCCGGCTAACGATGAAAGCAATGAAAATTTGGTATCTCGCAGCGGTCCTTGTCATCACCGGCAAGGCCGCCGCCCAGGAAAAAACCGTAAAGATCGATTGGGATCAAACGCGGCAGGTCTCCAAAACCATCCCCACCCTCCAGGTCGTATATAACCCGATGCTGCGGGAGAACTCGCCGATTTACCGATCGACGTTCGAGGCGTTAAAAAACCTCGGCGCAGAATATGTACGTTACGTACCCTGGTTCCCTTATCCAAAAGCCGCGGTAGCCGAACTAAAACCCCCGACGAAAACAGAAACCTTCTGGGACTTCAGCTATGCCGATCCGGTGATGGAGGCATTGATGAAAGCCCAGGACGGTCGCCCGGTGGTGATCAATTTCAGCACGACTCCTGCCTGGATGTGGAAGACGGCAAAACCCGTCGGGGTGGACGCCGATGCCGATCTCGTCAACTGGAACTACAACCAGGGCGCCCAACTGACGGACACCACCGGAAAAGAAGTGGCAGCCTATTTTGCCCGCCTCATCGGCTGGTACACAAAGGGTGGGTTCACAGACGAACTCGGGAAATACCATGCCTCCGGCCATCACTATAAGATCGGGTGGTGGGAAGTCCTCAACGAACCCGACCTCGAGCACCACATCACCCCGCAGTTGTATACCCGGCTATACGATGCCATCGTGACGGAGATCCACAAAGTAGCCCCGGAGATCCGGTTTACCGGGATTTCCGTCGCCTATGAAACAAACCCTGAATGGTTTGAATATTTTCTAAACCCGGCCAACCACCAACCCGGCATTCCGCTGGATGCGATATCCTACCATTTCTATGGCCGCCCGACGATCGACAATCTTCCGCTCGAAAACTACCAGTATTCTTTCTTCGACCAGGCCAACGGATTCCTCGACCGGGTTCGCTACATCGAATCCATCCGCAAACGCCTCTCGCCAAAGACGATGACCCAGATCAACGAGATCGGCACCATCCTGCTGGATCATGATTACAAACCCGCCATCCCGCAGGCGTACTGGAACCTCGCAGGCGCCATGTACGCATACCTGTACCTGGAGCTGACAAAAATAGGCATCGACGTGGCCGGCGAATCACAGTTGGTCGGCTATCCCACGCAATTCCCCGACGTCAGCATGATGAATTGGAAGAACGGCAAGCCCAACGCCCGCTACTGGGTGCTAAAGCTGCTGCATGATAACCTGGGTCCCGGCGACCGGCTGCAAAGCACGGAAGGGTCTTCACAAAACGTCTCGGCGCAGGCCTTCCTGACAAAAAAAGGGAAGAAATTACTGCTTATCAATAAGGTTGATAAACCCGCAACGTTAAAACTTCCCGAAGGCGCGGCCCATGTGACGTATGTTGACGAGACCACCGGTGACAATCCCGCCGCCGAAAGCGGGATCACGGGCAACCAGCTAACCCTGAAGCCCTTTACCGTAGCCATCGTCGATTTCAAATAACCCCGTTGAAAGATCCAATCCATCCCATGAGCATAAACAGGCGCAAATTCTTACAGGCCGGCTCGCTCGCCGCACTCGGAACCGCATTCACTACCTCCCGCTCCCTGGCCGCAATGGCTCAAGGCGCCGGTCCTGCCTCTGTTTCAGCAGGCGCCGGTCCCGATCTTTCCCTCCTGATCGCAAACTTCACCGCTCCCCCACGAAGCGTCCGGTCATCGGGCTATTGGTGGTGGTTCAATGGCCTCGTCGACAAGGAAGGCATCACGCGCGACCTCGAAGAGTTTCATGCCAAGGGTATGGGCGAGGTGTTGCTGGTCAACTCCGCAAGCGGCCTCGGCGGCGCGGCAGTCCCCCAGGGCGCCCCGCTTTTTTCTGAGGAGTGGAAAGAACTCTACCGCCATGCCATGAGCGAAGCCCGGCGCCTCGACATCGCCGTCGGCGTGAACCTGTGTTCCGGCTGGTGCATGGGCGGACCCTGGATCGAACCTCGCGATTCGGGACGTTGGTACCTGCAATCCGAACTCGAGGTGGAAGGACCACAACAATTCTCCGGCCAATTGCCCCTGCCCGGCAACCGCAGCGGCTATGACAAGGTCTTCAATCCTCCCGGGTATAAAAACTATATCGACCTCCCCCTGGAAAAGCTCGATTACCGCGACACCGCCGTCGTCGCAATCCCCCGCATTGGAACTTCCCCAAGTCGCATCACCGGCGAACGTGCCGCAACCCTCGACGCAAAAACCAACCACCGCGACGCCAGCAACTTCATCATGGCCGTAGACGTGATGAAGCCCTTACTCGAGCCCTGGCACAACGAACCGGGCGACGCCCCGGTTCAACCCCAGCAAGTCATCGACCTCACCGGCAAAATGGATAGCAACGGCCACCTCGACTGGCAGGTCCCACCCGGCAAATGGACCGTCGTGCGAACCGGTCACCGCATGACGGGCTCCCGCTTAATGATCGCCCAACCCGAGGCAGACGGCCTCAGCATCGACTGGTTCAGCCCCCACGGCGTCGAACTCCAGTTCGAACACCTGGGCAAGATGTTCATCGGGGAAGCCGCCAAAGTCGGCAACAAACCAAAATATTTCTGCGACGATAGCTTCGAAGACGGCTTCCCCAACTGGACCGAAAACATTCTCCAACAATTTAAAGAGTATCGCGGCTATGACGCCACCCCCTACCTGCCCGCCCTCTCGGGCTATTTGATCGGCAGCGCCGACGTCACCGACCGCTTTCTGAACGACTATCGCAAAA
This sequence comes from Puia sp., assembly GCF_036500295.1. Lineage (NCBI taxonomy): Bacteria > Pseudomonadati > Bacteroidota > Chitinophagia > Chitinophagales > Chitinophagaceae > Puia > Puia sp. The sequence goes on from NZ_DASYCH010000079.1 coordinate 22,283, forward strand.
CCCTGGGTGACTGCATGGCCGACGGACATTACAAACGCTTTGCCGAGCTCTGCCACGAACACGGCATGCTGGTGCAAAATGAAGCAGCCGGCCCAAGCCGCTCGGGCACCATGTGTATGGACGGCCTCAAAAACCAGGGCCGCAGCGATCTGCCCATGGGCGAATTCTGGCTGGCGCCCAATCACGAAGACGAATCGACCCTCACCGATGACAAGCCATACGGCACTTCCCGCCTCGACAAAGGACAGAATAAGGTGACAAAAATGGCGGCCTCGGCCGGCCATATCTATGGTCACCCGGTCATCTCCGCCGAAGCCTTTACCAGTTTCCGCCACTGGCTGGATTATCCCGGCTCACTGAAACAGGCGCTGGACCGGGCCTTGTGCGAAGGGATAAACCGCATCGCCATCCATACGACCACCGCCACGCGGCCGCGCGACGGGAAACCCGGCTATGAATATGGCGCCGGGACGCACTTCAATCCCAACGTCACCTGGTGGGAAATGGCAACCCCCTTCTTCGACTATGTAGGCCGTTGCCAGTATCTATTGCGCGAAGGGCGCTTTTGCGCGGATGTGCTTTTCTACAACGGCGATATTACGCCCAATCTCGTTGCACAAAAACACGTTGACCCGTCATTGGGCAAGGGCTATGACTATGACGTTTGCAACGAAGAGGTCTTGCTGACGCGGCTTTCCTGTCGCGACGGTAAGCTGGTCCTGCCCGACGGCATGAGCTACGAGTTGCTGGTGCTCCCCGATACCCCGCGCATGCCGCTGAAAATATTGAAGAAGATCGCCGGCCTGATAGAAGCAGGTGCGACCGTCATCGGTCCGCGGCCGGTGGAAGATTCGGGACTCCTGGATTATCCCCGCTGTGACGAAGAGCTAAAGACGCTGGCCGCCCGGCTCTGGCAATCCATCGACGGGAAAAGCACTATCCGCGAGGCCCTGGCAAAGAAGAATATCCGGCCCGATTTCGAGTACACGGGCGGCGAAGACGTCTGGCTCGATTTCATCCATCGCACCACTCCCGAAGCCGAGATCTATTTTATCACAAACCGCCACGGCCGGCCCGTTCGATCCGAATGTTCTTTCCGGATCATCGACCACACCCCGCAACTTTGGAACCCCATCGATGGCCGGCGGAAAACGGCGTTGAATTACCAACTGGTGAACAACCGCCTCGTCCTGCCGCTCAGCTTCGCGGCATTTCAATCCTGGTTCGTGGTGTTCCCAAAAAACACCCCCTTGCAAAAGCCCACCACACGGGAAAATTTCCCCGAACAACACATCGTTCAGGAGCTGACAGGCAAATGGACGGTGGAATTCGATCCCCAATGGGGCGGCCCGCGCCAGACAACCTTCCACCAGTTGGAAGATTGGAGCAGGAACGAGGATCCAAAGATCAGGTACTACTCCGGCAAAGCCATATATAAAAAGCAGTTCGAATATAAAGCAGCCAAAAGCGTCAAGGACCCCGGCGACGACAAAGTCTTCCTCGATCTGGGTATCGTAAAGAATATCGCCCGCATTCACCTCAACGGCAAAGACCTGGGCATCGTCTGGACAGCACCCTGGCAGGTCGACCTGTCCCCCGCACTAAATAAGGGAACCAATGAATTGTCCATCGAACTGATCAATCTATGGCCGAACCGGCTCATCGGCGACGCAGCCCTGCCTCCCGAACAACGCCTCACGCACACCAATATCGCGTTTAAAAAGGAGGCACCGCTTCAACCCTCCGGATTGTTGGGTCCGGTAACGCTGACTACCAATACACCGTATACAAGGTGAGCAAGATCGCGACGATCACAAGCGCTCCCACGGCAAAGGATTTGCTCACGCGGAACATACTGGGATCAACTTCCAGTCCCTTCTTCTCCACGCCCCGGTGGTTCTCCACAAAATTGATCACCGCCATGCCCGCGATGCAGAACACGAACACGATCCCCATCCGGTCAATAAAAGGGATCTCGAATTTTCCCATATTGTCGGGGTTGGCCTGATAAAGCCCAAACGGCGTCAGCCAGTCGAGGTTTACCCACATCGGCAGGAATTTCAACACGCAGGAGAGAACAAACCCGCCAATCGTCGCAAACAACGCCGCATTGGACGTGGTCCGCTTCCAAAAGAATCCCAGCAGGAACATCGCAAAGATACCCGGCGACACAAATCCGGTATACTCCTGGATATAGTTAAAGCCCTGCTTGCCCTCGCCCATCAGCTTCTCGCCGATGATCAGCGACATCAAGATCGCCAGGATCATCGACACCACCACCGTGATCTTCCCCATCGAAACCAGGTGCTTCTCGTCCGCATCCGGCTTGATGGCTTTCTTATAGATATCCAGCGTAAAAATGGTAGCGATACTGTTGGCCTTACCCGCCAGGGAAGCGACGATCGCCGCCGTCAACGCGGCAAAGGCCAGCCCTTTAAAGCCCTCGGGCAAAAGCGTCATCAGATTGGGATAGGCCTTGTTCACGTCCACCGCCCCCGAAGAGCTCAGCATAGCCGTGTGGAACATCCCTTTTTGATACAGGACATAAGCGCCGATCCCCGGCAATACCACGATCACGGGCATCAGCAACTTCAAAAAGGCGGCAAAAAGGATCCCGCCCCGCGCGGTCGGCAGGTCGGCGCCAAGCGCCCGTTGCGTGATATATTGATTACATCCCCAGTAATTGAGGTTCACGATCCACATCCCGCCAATCAGCACCGACAACCCCGGCAAACTCACATAATTCGGCGAATCTTTTTTGAAGATCATATGGAAATGGTCATTCGCCTCCGAGGTCATGATCTTAAACCCGGCGAGCAAACCCGACTGCCCCGATTTCTCGGCTACCAGGTGCAGCGCGATATAGGTGGCCACAAGCCCTCCCAGGATCAGGAAGAACACCTGGATCACATCCGTGTACCCGATCACCTTCATCCCGCCCAGCGTAATGATGATGGCAAACGCGGCCAGCCCGATAATAGAAGCGTAAATGTTGATCCCCGAGATGCTGCTCACCGCAAGCGCCCCCAGGTAAAGGATGGACATCAGGTTCACCACGATGTACAGCGCCAGCCAGAAGATCGCCATGATCATCGCCACCGTCCCGTTATACCGCTGGCTGAGGAACTGCGGCATCGTATAGATCTTATTCTTCAGGTACACCGGGATAAAAAAGATCGCCACGATCAGCAAGGTCGCCGCCGCCATCCATTCATACGTGGAGATCGCCAGCCCCATTTTAAAACCCGAACCACTCATCCCGATCATCTGCTCGGCCGAAATATTCGAGGCGATCAGCGAAGCCCCGATGGCCCACCAGGTCAACGCGCCCTCCGCCAGGAAATAATCCTTCGAGCTGGTATGCGCGGCCTTCTTCCGGTTATAGATCCAAAATCCATAAACGGCAACGATCACAAAATAGACGAGGAAAACGATGTAGTCCAGGTTTTGTAACATATGGCAACATATTTTTTGTTCGGCGCCTTTTGGGCTGCTCCAAAAATTAGCCCTCGGCGCCAAACGGCTAATGTCTGGGCCTTCGGCCAACGGACCCGTGGTCCGTTTTTTTATACCCCCCGGCCCACGCGGGCGGCTTCCAAAAATCTAAATATAACGATTTATAAGATTCTCCAGATACTCCTGTCTTCCGCTGATCGTCTTCGGTTCCCCCTTGGCGACAGCATAGTTCCGCAGGTCTTCCAGACTCAGCTTCCCCTTCTCGAAAGCCGCTCCCTCACCCCCGTCAAAGGACGCATACCGCTCGGCGCGCACCTTCCCGTAATCCGAACCTTGGAGCACCGCATCGGCCACCAGCAACGCACGCGCAAACGTATCCACGCCGCCGATATGCGCATGGAAAAGATCCTCGGGGTCCGTGGAATTCCGCCGCCGCTTGGCATCGAAATTGATCCCGCCGCCCTGGAAACCGCCGCCTTCGAGGATGATCAGCAACGCCTCGACAAGCTCGTTGATATTGTTGGGGAACTGATCCGTATCCCATCCATTTTGATAGTCTCCGCGGTTCGCATCCATCGAACCAAGCATCCCGGCATCCATACAGACCTGCAGTTCATGCGTAAAGGTATGGCCCGCCAGCGTCGCATGGTTCACCTCGATGTTCAGCTTGAAGTCCTTCAACAGGTCATATTGCCGCAAAAAGCCGATCACCGTTGCGCTGTCATAGTCATACTGATGTTTGGTTGGCTCACAAGGCTTCGGCTCGATAAAGAAGGTGCCGGTAAAACCCTGCTTCCGCGCATAGTCCTTCGCCGTATGCAGAAAACGTGCGAGATGCTCCTGCTCCCGCTTCATATTCGTATTGAGCAGGCTCATATATCCTTCCCGCCCGCCCCAGAACACATAATTCTGCCCGCCAAGCGCGATCGTCGCATCCAGCGCCGCCTTCACCTGCGCCCCGGCATGCGCCAGAACATGAAAATCAGGGTTGGTGGCCGCACCGTTCATATACCGGCGATTCGAAAAAAGATTTGCCGTACCCCATAACAACTTCACCCCGCTGGCCGCCTGCTTCTCCTTCGCATAGTCGACCATCGCCTGAAGCCGCTTCTCGTTCTCGGCCACATCGTTCGTATAGTCCACTACATCGACATCATGAAAGCAATAAAAAGGCAGCCCCAGCTTCGTCATAAACTCAAATGCTGCATCCATCTTATCCTTCGCCCGGCCCACAGCATCGCTCTTCTCATTCCAGGGATAAAGATGCGTCGGCTCGCCAAATGGATCGGCGCCATTGCCGACAAAAGAATGCCAATAGGCCACCGCAAATCGCAAATGGTCTTTCATCGGCTTACCGGCAACCACTTTATTCGCGTCATACCAACGATAGGCAAGCGCATTGTCGGTCTTGGGCCCCTCATAGCGGATCTCTCCTATTCCTTTAAAAAATTCCTTCTGTCCCGTGATTACTGGCATAGCTATATATTTTTAAGGTAAATATTTCCTCCATTCTCCATACAAAGCATCATAAACTCCGGCTTGTGTCGGTTCGATCAGCTGCACCGGCTTCAACCCCGCAAAAGCCTCCTTGCCGTCCCGGTAGATGCCGGCGCCGATACCCGCGCCGATCGCCGCCCCAATGCTCCCGTCGCTGTTATACAGTTCCACCGGCACGTTGGTGGCGTTGACAAAAGCGGCGGCAAACACCGGACTCTTGAACATATTCGCCTTGCCCGCCCGGATCACCCCGGGATTCATCCCGTTCCCCCGCATGATATCCAGGCCATACCGGAACGCAAACGCGATCCCTTCCTGCCCCGCCCGGTAAAGATGCGCGGCGCCATGCACGTTCAGGTCGATGTCCCGCACCTGCGCCCCCGGGATAGTATTGTAAAAGATCCGCTCCGCGCCATTGCCAAACGGCAACACCTTCAAGCCCGCCGCTCCCGCCGCCAGCCGCGCAGCCGCTTCGTTCAGTTCCTCATAGTCTCCCTTCGACAGATCCCTTACCCAGCGGTTAAGGATACCCGTACCGTTGATACAAAGCAGCACACCCACCCGCCGCGCCTCGGGCGAATAATTCACATGGGCAAAACTGTTTACTCTTGACCCGGGATCAAACGTCAATGCATCACTCACTCCGTAAATGACGCCCGAGGTACCGGCCGTAGCCGCCACCTCACCCGGTTCCAAAACATTTAAGGATAAAGCATTATTCAGCTGGTCCCCCGCCTTGTAGGTCACGGGGATCCCTTTCTTCAACCCCAATGCCGCGGCGACTTCCGCCCTCACCCCACCACACTCCGAAAACAAGGGCCGCACCGCCGGCACCAGCGCCCGGTCAAAACCGAAAAAGCGGAATACATCCTCCGATAACCCATCGGCAGCAAAATCCCAGAATATCCCTTCCGATAAAGCAGAAATAGTCGTCGTCGCCTCCCCCGTCAGCCGCATCGCAATAAAATCCCCCGGCAAAAGGAACCGGTCCACGCGCTCATATACGGCGGGCTCGTTCTCCTTCACCCACGCCAGCTTCGCCGCGGTAAAATTCCCCGGCGAATTCAACAGCCGCTCCAGACAACGCTCCTCGCCAATGGCTGCAAACGCGCGATCCCCATAAGGCACCGCGCGGCTGTCGCACCAGATGATGCTGTCCCGCAACACCCGCTGCTCCTTATCCACCAACACAAGCCCATGCATCTGATACGCGATCCCAATCGCCGCAATATCGGTCGGGTCATATCCCCCCGCCGCATGCGCGCGCCGTATCGCCTCCTGCACATACTCCCACCACAGCTCCGGCGATTGCTCGGCCCAACCCGGCTGCTTCGCAACAATGCCCGCTTCCTCATCCGGAAACTGCGCCGTAGCCAGCACCCGGTGCGTAGCAGCATCCGTAACAGCAACTTTAATGGAAGATGTACCCAGGTCAATGCCTAATAACAACATGGAGCAATCATTTTTTTATCCGTCAGCCCGTCGGTAAAGCCCCGCTCTCTGCGCAGCCGGCGCACCCCAAACCACGCAACCCCTCTCGCCTTCGCACCCGGCGCTCCGCAAACCGCGAAACCCCTCTCGCCTTCGCACCCGGCGCTCCGCAATCCGCGCAACCCCTCTCGCCTTCGCACCCGGCGCTCCGCAAACCGCGAAACCCCTCTCGCCTTCGCACCCGGCGCTCCACAAATCTCGCGCGCGCGCCACCGCAACCGGCGCTCCCCCAATCTCGGGCCGGTAAATATAACGCCGATTTCCCGGAATTGTAACCGATTGCATTATTTTTTTTAAAATCCTTAATTTTAAGCACTTATTTTAGGCCCCGGGCCAAAAAAGCTCGCTTATAATCGCCCCCACATTATGACCGGCAAAAAAGACATCACAATATACGACATCGCACGTGTCCTCGGCCTATCCCCCGCAACCGTAAGCCGCGGCCTCAAAGACCACCCCGCCATCAATATAAAGACCCGCAAACGGATCATGGACACCGCCCGCGAAATGGGCTACCGCTCCAACAGCTTCGCCTCCAACCTCCGGATGCAAAAGACCAACACCATCGGCATCATCGTCCACGAGATAAAAAGCCAGTTCATCAGCTCCGTACTCGCCGGCATCGAAAAAGTAGCGACAGAAGCCGGGTACGATCTCATTATCGGCCACTCCTCCGAAACATTCCGCAAGGAAGCCTCCAACGCCCATAACCTTTTTCATAAACGCGTCGACGGACTCATCGCCTCCCTCGCCTTCGACACCCACGACATGGACCACTTCCAACCCTTCGTACAAAAAGGCATCCCCATCGTCTTTTTCGATCGCGTCGAAGACTTCCCCTACGGCACCCGCGTCGTGATCGACAACGTCCGCGCTGGCTACGAAGCAACCGCCCATCTCGCCTCCCAGGGCTGCCGCCGCATCGCCCATATCACCGCAAGCCTCGCCCGTAACGTCTATGCCGGCCGGCTCAAAGGATACCAGCAGGCCCTCACCGACTTCGGCCTCACCCATGACCCCGAACTCATCATCGTCAATGACCTCAGCGAAGCAGCAGCCATCCGAACCGCCAAACAGATCGCCGCCATGAACCCCCGGCCCGACGGGGTATTCACCACAAATGACTTCTTCGCCGCCGTCTTCCTCCAAACCCTGAAAGAAGAAGGCATCAGGGTTCCCGAAGACATCGCCATCGTCGGCTTCAACAACGACGCCATCGCCCGCATCATCCAACCCAAACTCTCCACCATCAACTATCCCGGCGAAGAAATGGGCGAACAGGCAGCCCGCAGCCTGCTCGATCAGCTGGCAGGCCTATCCTCCGCCCGGACGACAGATACCATCATCATCCGCAGCGAACTGATCATCAGGGAATCCTCCCTCCACCGTAAAGTTTAAGAAAAAAAAGTCGCCGCTCGCCGTCACCCGGCCATATGGCGCCAACCGCTAGTCGTCACCCGGCTCTATGGCGTCGACCGCTCGCCGTCGCCCGCCGCTGGTCACCCGATCCGGCTCGCCCTGGGCTGAACCGCCCATTTCTTCAGCAGTCTCATCAACTCATCAAGCCGCACCGGCTTGCTGATATAATCATCCATGCCCGCCTCGATACAGTCCTCCCGGTCCCCGCGCATGGCATTGGCCGTTAGCGCAACGATCACCGGCTGATGACCCCTCCGGTGACGGATCTGCCGCGTCGCCTCCAACCCATCCATCTCCGGCATCTGCACATCCATCAGGATCATCTCATATTCCTTCCGCTTGATGGCATCGACGGCAAGAACGCCGTTCTCCACACAGTCCGGCTCATAGCCGAGGTTGCCCAATATCTGGCGGATCAACTGCTGATTGATAATATTATCTTCCGCAACGAGGATACTCAGCGGGTAGTGCTTCGCAAAATCCGTGGCCATCTTCTCCACCCCATCGATTTCCTCCTTCTCCTGCAACGACAACGCCTCTCCCGCCCGGCTCAATATCGTAAAACTAAATACCGTCCCCTGCTCCGGCTGGCTCTTCACCGCGATCTGCCCGCCCATCAACGCCACCAGCTTCTCCGTGATCGCAAGCCCCAGACCCGTCCCGCCATATTTTCGGGTCGTCGAAGAATCCACCTGCGAAAACGACTTGAACAGCATCCCGATCTTCTCCTCCGGGATACCGATACCCGTATCCTTTACCTCGAAACACAGCTGCATCATTCCCACAGCGTCCTCCGCCAACAAATGCACCCGAAGGAAGATCTCCCCCTCATGCGTGAATTTCACCGCATTGCTCACCAGGTTCATCAGAACCTGTCTCAACCGCAACGCATCCCCGACGATAAAAGGCGGAACTTCCTCGCCGATATGATACCGCAGCCGCAACCCGGACTTGCTGGCCTTCTCATAAAAAAGATCCAGCACCCCCTCGATACATCTCTGCAACTCGAAGCTGCGCTGCTCGATCTCCATCTTACCCGAATCGATCTTGGAATAGTCAAGAATATCATTGATAACACTCAGCAGGCTCTCGCCGCAATTGAGGATGGTCGAATTGTATTCACGCTGCTGCGGCGTCAGCGTCGTCTGAGCCAGCAACGAGGCCATCCCGATAACCCCGTTCATCGGTGTCCGGATCTCATGGCTCATCGTGGCAAGAAAAACGCTCTTCGCCTTATTGGCTTCTTCCGCTTCTTCTCTCGCCTTTCGCTCCTCCAGCGTAAGACTCGTCAACCGCTCCGTCCGCTCCTGCACCTGCCGCTCCAACTCCCGCGTAAGCGAATTCATCGTGTTTATCCGCAACCGGTAATAGACGATCCCCGCGCCGATGATCACCAGCACGAGCAATATCCGGAACCACCAGGTCATCCAAAAAGCCGGCGTGATCTGCACCTGCAGCGTAAGGACCTTGTCCGACCACTCCCCATCGTTGTTCATGCCCTTTACCTTGAACGTATACGTGGCAGGATCAAGGTTCGTATACGTAGCGCTTCGCTCCAGACCGACATAGTTCCAGCTCTTGTCAAATCCTTCGAGCATATACGCATACTGTTTCTTGTCTGGACTGGTATAGTTCAGGGACGCAAAGAAAAAACTGAAGACGCTGCTCTTATACGGCAACACGATCCGCTGCGCCTCCGTGATGGCGGTGTTCAGCGGCGAATGCACCTTCCCATTACCCCCGATCGGCACCTCCCGGTTAAACACCTGGAAGTTGGTCATCACCAGCGGCGGGTCAAAGGAAACCGTCTTCACATTCAGCGGATCGATCACGTTGAAACCATTGATGCCCCCGAAATAAAGCAACCCTTCCCGGCTCTTGCAATACGCCTGTTCCTTGAACTCGTTGGCCTGCAAACCATCCGCGACCCCAAAATTCTGTATTCGGTGATGCGCGATATCCCAACGGCAGATGCCCTTGTTCGTACTGATCCAGAGACAACCCAGCGTATCTTCGATGACGCCAAAGGTCACATCATCAGGAAGGCCGTCCTTCGTAGTGAAAGTCGTGAACCGGTTCGCATTTATCTCATAACGGCTCAGCCCTTCCGTCGTGCTGATCCACAACTCACCCTCCCTGGCCTCGACAATGTTGTTGATATTGTCGCTGCAAAGACTGTTTGGGTCGTCGGAATGCTTGTAATGCGCAAAATTTCCCGTCAGCGGATCAAAAAGATCGACGCCGCCCCCATCCGTCCCGATCCAAAGCCTTCCTTTACTGTCCTCGAGTATCGAATGGACCATATCGTTGGAAAGACTGTGAGGGTCACCTTCCCGGTGACGGTAATGGATAAACCCCCTATGACCTGGATCATATAACTCCAAACCCCCACCATAAGTAGCGATCCAGACCCGGTGCTGCCGGTCCTCGCAGATATCCCAGATATTGTTGCTCTTCAACGCCCGCGGATTGTCCCCTTCGGCCTTGAAATGGGTATACCGGTTGGTCTTGCGATTGTAGATCGACAATCCGTCCGCCCAACTGCCAAACCACATATTCCCCTTGCTGTCTTCCATGACGTCAAGGATATAGTCGCCGCAAATGCTTTGCGAATTGTTTGGATCATGCCGGAAATGCGTGAACCGGTCCGTCTTCCGGTCAAAAAGATTTACCCCGCCACCGTCGGTCGCGATCCACAGGTTGTTATGCAGATCCTCATAGATGCGCAGGATATGATTGTCGCTTAAACTGTACGGCGACGAATTATGCCGGTACAACGCAAATCGCCGCGTATCCGAATTCACAAGATCGAGCCCACCGCTGAAAGAACCCAACCACATATTTTTCTTCGAATCCCGGTAAATTCCATAAAGAGAATTGGTGCCGATGCTGGAAGCATCCACATCGTCATGCAGAAAATGATGCAGGACACCCGCCGTGTCGAAAATGATAAGCCCGTCATTCTCCGTTCCGACCCAAAGATTTCCGTCCCCATCCTCCGCCAGCGTATTGATGGTGTTATTCGTGATCCCGACACTATTGCCACTCCCGCCGCCCGCCACGTTGTCCTTCCGGAAATGCACAAACCCCCCGGTCGCCCGGTCAAAAAGCTCGAGCCCCGTATACGTTCCCACCCAAAGCCGATGGCGGCTATCCTCGAAAAGCGCGGAAATGGAATTGTTCATCAACGACCGGGGGTTCTTCGCATCATGCGCGTAATGCCGGAAACCATTCGTCGGCCGCTCGAAAAGATCAAGCCCGCCATCGATCGTTCCGACCCAGATTTGGTGGTCCCCATCCATGCAAAGCGACTTGACACAGTTATTGGCAAGACTCGCCGGGTCGTTGTCCCGATGTATATACCGCACAAACGATCCCGTGCCCGTATCCATCCGGTTCAACCCCGCATCCTCCGTCCCCACCCAGATAGTCCCCCTGCTGTCCCGCATAAGACAAAGCACCAGGTCACTCGAAAGACTAAGCGGATTGTTGGGGTCATGCCGGTAATGAACGAATTCATTGGTCTTCCGGTCATACCGGTCCAGCCCTCCACCCCAGGTGCCGATCCAGAGATAGCCCTTACTATCCTCGACGATAGCATTCACCACGTTGTTGGACAAGCTTTTATCATCACCCACCTTGTTCTTGAAAACAGTAAAGGTATAGCCGTCGTACCGGTTTAAGCCCTCCCTCGTCCCAAACCACATAAACCCACGGCTATCCTGCAACGCGCACATCACGTTGCTGTGCGAAAGTCCCTTGGTTGTCCCCAGATGCTCAAAAGAAAGATGCATGTGCTGAGCGGGAACAACAAAGAAAAGGAGCAGGCACAACCAACAAGACAATAATCGCCTCAGAAGATACATCATAATACAAATCGGACGGGGTTCCGTGGAAAACGCCCCCCTCGTCCGATTTATTGTAAATTATCATAAAGCATTCCGGCCCCCATACGACATCGGTATCGCCCCAATCAAATCATCACCTAATCCATTAATACTGAAAGCCTAGCTTAATAATTGCCACACCCCCGTCCGAGCCCTGTCCATAGCTGGCCGACAAAACCAGCTTCCTCAACGGACTGATCCAAAGTCCGCCCCCATAGCCGTCATGCCACTTATTGCTCTTTTCCCCCTGCTGCCACACCCTGCCCACATCGTTGAAAAACAACAATCCAAACGAGCCGGGAAACAGATAGGTGCTGAATTCGGTCAACTTGATCCGCAGGTCGATGTTGTGATAAAAACTCTCCCCGCCCGTGAACCGGTCCTTTCGGTATCCCCGCAGATTCTCCAGCGAACCCAGCGTCTGCGCCTGATAGAATTCATAGTTCCCAAAACTCTTCCCCCAACCCAGCCGGTTGGCAATGACAAAATTCCCCCGGGTATTGAAGCTAGTATACACCGCCACATCGCTGTTCAACCGGGAATACGCATGACTCGCATCATTAAGGCCCCCATATGTCCCGAACTTCGTCTCCCAGAAAATTCCCCGGGATGGCATCAGCTTGTCGTTCCGGTCATCCACGACAACCGCCGCCCGGCCACCCGCGTAGTCCCTGTCCCCGTATAGTTCCCCCGGATTCAGCCCGTTGGAAGGCGCCTGGTTGATAAATCGGTCGAAATTCTGTGCACTGTCCACCGAGAAGCGTTCAATGGCCGGACCCACCGCGATCGAAAATACCGACCCAAACCGCTTCCGCAATTGCACATCCGCCTCATAACTGTTGTACCTCGCCCGGTAGTACCGCACCCCTTCCTTCGCATTCTTATCAAACACCGTTTCATTCCCAAACCCAAAGAAATTGATCGTATTGTTCGGCGCCTTTACATCCGCATGCAGCAGGAAGTCCAGGGAACCCACCGCGTGAATCGCCTCGAAGCTGTATCTGAAGATATACGCCTCCGTCAACAGGGAGTGCGAAGCCATCAGGGTCTGAACGGTCTTATACGGTTCCTTATGAAAACCCTGCGTCGTATACCGGAATCCCGCGCCGATAAAGATGCCGTCATCCGGGTTATAAGCCACGCTCAGCAAGGGCGCGATCACATTGTATTTATAGCCTAGCCGGTCATACGCATTCACCGCCGGATCAGGGGACAGGAATTCCCGCTGCGCACCCTTCCCCTCGAAGACATTCTTCTCCGTGCTCAGATCATAGATGCGGGTCTTCACCGCCGGCGCATCCGCTTCGTTGCGATAAACATCGTTCCCCGGTCCGCCGATGATCCGCACCACCGTAGCCCCGCCATCGGCGCCATGGATATGGAATTGGTCATCGCCACCACGCCCATACAGCCGCAGTTCATGCGTCACCTCCGAAGAGAACGTCCGCTCATACAGCTTCTTGGCTTCCTTGCCATCCTTATTGATCTTATAAACGGTGACCACGACCGTGTCCCTGCCTTTCCGCTCGACATCGAAAAGTTCCTGCTTATCGCTGCCATAGATACCCACCGTCCCCGATAGGAACCGGTAGTAAGTGACCACCTCGTCGACATAATATTTGCGGCGCTCCTTCAGCTTCGCGATGATGGAGTTCATCGAATACCGTGCCGTCGCGGGCTGCAGTTTCAACGCCGCCTCGATAAGCGAATCGGTCATCGTCGCCAGGACTTCCTCCGCGTCTTTCCGCCAGTCCGCCTCCGTCATCTCGTTCAGGTAGTTGCGGTCAAAATTCCTCGCGGCATAGTTGTAGCTCTTGATATTTCTCGCCTTCGCCCGGAAACCCTGCAGCTGCGGGGTAACCCAGGCCGAACCCGCGATCCACGGGAGGATCCCCTCATTGATAAAAAACGGCTGGTCGCGGTCTCGCGGGACAGGACTCAGCGTTTTTCCCTTCCCGTTATCCTCCTGCATCCAGCGCCACTGGTCCTCATGCCGGTCGAAGTCCATCACGAAGATATCCAGCAGCCGCGCCCGCAGCGCCCGTCGCTGATCTATCGTATTGTCATTATCCTTTCGCAACAGGTCTTCGACATCATTCATATTGTAGGTCTTCTTCCCATTCCCCGGTTCTCGTTCCTCGATCATCGCGAAAAGATTTCCATAGTCTTCTCTGAAGCGGCCCAGCCGGGGATCATCCGGCACAAACACCAGCTTCGGGCTCGCATGCGGGACATGCAAAGCCTCGGCTATCGGCGGGATCGACAAAGCAGCATAAGGATAGGACGCCGAGATCCCGTCGGACACCAGGTCCTTTACAAATTCATCACCCTGCAACGCCACGGGCAACGCCTCATTCGTAACATATTTCTTTACGCCCCGCAGGACATACTGCTCGCCCTTTGCATTCACCATCCTCAGACTCCGGGTCTGAAGACCCCCGCCCCGTTCCAGCGGCGTCCACCCCGTCATATCGAATACCTTCACCTTGATGGGTGCTGCCCATTCCTTCCGGTAGTTGCGCCCCAGCAGCCAGCGCTTGAATCCGCCCGCGAGAAACTCACTGTCCCCCGTCACCGTCACGCTGTCGGGAAAGCTGCGGACGATCGCCGTCGTATCGACACGCGGTAACAAAGGCGGCACCGCAGCCGTATAAAAGGTCTGGTCCAGGTCCTTCGAATCCGCCGTATAGAACCGGATCTCGCTCTTCCCGCTGGCATGCAGCTCGATAGTCGCAAACCCGAGATCCTCCCGGGCCATCAGCGAATACGCGCCCTTCCTCACCCGGGTCTCCTTCGAGCCCGCACCGCTCACCACATAATACACGCTGTCATGTTGCAAAAGCTGCAACGTATGCTCATGCCCGGCTACATGGATGATATTGCTATGCCCCCGGATGATGGATTCCAGGTCCTCCCGCATCTCCTTATACCGGGGATTCTTCGTATCCTGCACACTCCCAAACACCCCACGCGATATCGGGTAGATCGACCCGATCACCGGCAACGGGATATACAATCCGGAATTCAGGTCCGTCAGCGGGAAGATATGCTGCTTCAACGTATAGTATCCGCCATGCTCTCCATGCGTGTAAAAAGGATGATGCATCGCCAGCACGATCAGCCGGTCGGGATACAGGCCGACGATATCCTTCAGCGCATTCATGATCGACTTGGGATCCTTGCACTCACAGCCCGACTCGAGTCCCGGCCGGTCCTTCTCGTCCTGCAGCCACCACTGGCTGTCCATGCAGACAAGCACCATCTTATTCCCAAGCGGAACCGCCACCGGCCCCGGACACCCACCCTTGGGAAGAAGGTCCACATTCGGCATCCCCAGCGAGGCGATATAGTCCTCTTCGTTCTTCACCTGCTGCAAGCCCCCCGGCTTCCCCCTCCGCCAGTCATGATTGCCGGGAACAAAAAACGCCTTCGCGGCCTTCCCCGCCACGACCGACACCTGGTAGTCCAGGATCCGCTTCGCCGCTTCGAGGCTCGCCGAACCGTCGCCCGGCATTCCCTGCGGGTAGATATTGTCTCCCAGATAGACCAGCACATTGCTGCTGTCATTCCAGTTGACATGCTGTTTTAGCCAGTCACAGACAGGATGGTGCCCGTCCTTCAATTCCCCCGCGTCCCCCACGAGGAACATCCGCTGGATGACGGGATCGGTTTGGCCGTACACCGCGTTCACGCTGGCTACGGTGATAAGTACAAGGCTGATGGTTCTTACTATTCGTCTCATGTTGATCAAATTTATGTACCCGCCCGATACGCCCATGGCGTTTTAAGGCTTATAGGAAAAGAAAAGAACATTCGCATTTCCCTGCGCCCCTTCATTGGAGATATACATATTCCCCTTCGCGTCGAACGCCAGACCCTCCGGCTGCTTGAAAAGCCCCGGATTCAGATCATACATCTCCTTCACCTTCCACTGATCGTCCAGCACCAGCAACACCTTGTTCACCGAAGAGATGATGTACCACTCCTTCGTTATCGGATGCCGCGCCAGACAGGACGGATGGAATTTTATTTTTTTATGGATACTCTTCAGCTTCGACGGCGATACCTCGATAAGAAAATGATCCGTCACCCGCAGAACATGCTTAGCATCGTACCGCAGCACATACGCCGACACCTCATCCCGCTGATCGTCATCCGGGCAGTTCTTGCACATCGCGATCAGCTTCCCGCCCTCATCGCCATAAAGCCCTTCATATTCCCCGCGCGGCAGGATATGTTCATAGATCTTCACCCCCTTATTATCCCCCGCACCGACCATCCCAGCAGGAAAAACAAACAGACTCCCGTCGCTTCGCAGCACCACAAACTCCTTATGATCCAGCACCGTCACATCCTCATAATCGCCATGCTTGCCAAACTTCCAGCTGGGGTACCGCCCATCGCCGGGATGGAAATAAAAAAGCCGCCCCGTCTCATCTTCGATAGCATACAGGGTATCGGCATTGTTGTGTAAAAAGGTGATCCCCGAGATCTCATGAAGGGACTCGCTCAGCACCGTCTTCTTCGGCGACCCCAGATCATATCCATGCGGCGACGGCACCAGCACGGCAGCCGGATTTACCTTTTCCTTAGGCGGCTGCTTTCCGCCTCCGCAAGATGCAATAGCAATAGCCAAAAATACGGGTAAGAGTATAATAGTTCGATTGATCATCAACGTTGCACGGCATCGGCCGCAGTCCTATCTCCGTCGCAGGTCCCACCGATCAGCCTTGCACGGCCTTATCCATCACCGCAACCCGTCCCATCGCATCAGCCGCGGCCGCCGGCCACAGCACCCCCACCCGAAGCGCCCGCAACCCGCTCACCCCCTGCAACTCCTCCAACTCAAGATGCTCCACCTCCACGCCAAGGATCTCCTTCTCCTGCAGATACCGGATATACCCCTCATATTCCTCACCCTCGCGATCATTGAAATAAATGATGGCGACCTTCCCGGGCTGCGTAAGCCGTTCGTTCGTATCCCTCACCCGCACCTTATCGATGCGCTTCTTCACCACCTGGTAACGGATATTATATCCCCCCTCCACATCGAATCGCCGCTCATCCTTTCGGAAACTGATGTCTATCGACGCGGAATGAACGAATATCAACTGTGTCGTCAACAACGGTTCGGCCATCTGCGGCAACAGGTTATGCGTCTGCAATGCCACCAGCGCCATCGACTTCAGCTGCCAAAGCCGGAGATTCCGCAGATACAGCAGGTCGAAGGTCCTCCCCGGCGAGATCGACTGCCCGATATAAATATCATATTCGACCCCATCGGTCCGGAATTTCTCGAAGTAAAAAGGATAGGATTGCTGCAGCTCCGCGATGGAGTCCTCCAGCTGCCCGTTCACCGTCTTGTTGACAAGCTGGATACAGGACTCCAGCTCCCGCCGGTGGCGAAAGGCCTCTCCATCCGGCTCCGCCGTAGCCTTAAGATAGGGGGTGATCAGATCGGCAAGGTCCGGTCTCGTCTCCCGGAAATGCACCAGGAAGAAATCCACCTTGTCCCGGAGGAAATTGTTCAGGTTCATCTCATCGGCCGTCGTCAGCGCACCGTTCATGGCCAACTGCCATTTCTGGGTCTGGTGGAGCAGCTCGTCAAGCAACTGCAGGCTCACCACCTTTTGCAACGACAACAGGGTCTCGCCAAGGATCCGGAATTGGGTCTGCAGATCCCGTCGCAACGCACTGTTCCGCTCGAGGGTCGAATTGCGGATATCGATAGCCCCATACAGGGGATAAATGTCTTTGAAATAGATGGTCTCCACCGAAGCGGGCTCGATCCCCATCTCCAGCATCCGCTCATAATGCCAGGCCGCTTCATTGAACTTCCATTCCACCGCGGGCTGTATCGAGGTGAAATTCTCTTTGACGATCGTCTTCAGATCGGCATCAAACTCGTCGATGCCCCGCTGTAGCAACTGCGCGATCAGGGGGATCACGCTATCGAGCCGTTCCAGCAGGCCGGCTTTCACCACGCCTTCCTCCCTGGCCGAAATTTCCAGCACACCCGCCTGCCGGTTATTATAATACACCGGTATCAGCCCGTAAGAAACGATCCCCGCACGCCGCAGGGTCTCGAGAAAGAAATATTCTCCCTTTTCTCTTGGGGGAAGGGTCTCGTATAACAAAAGCCGCGGCTCCTTGAAGTATTGATTCACCAGGCACAGATAGGTCTCCTCCGTCTCTTTGTCGCTCTCCGCCGCTTCCCCGAGGATACTGTGATAACAGCTCGTCTCCGAATAGACCGGCCGGCCATTCACCAGCAGCAGCGGCAAAAGCCCGAAGTTCACGTCATTGGTCCCCGCAAGCACGTTGAGATATCGGATCACCTCCGCCTGATGACTGTTCCCGCCACCAAGATCCGGACTGAGGATCAGGTTCTTGATGCTTTCGACGACATACTCCTGGGTGACATCCGTCACCGTGATCGCCGAGATGCCTTCGAAGACAAAGGCGTCAAGCGGCAGATGCTCGAGCAGCCAGGGGATCGCTTCCTTCGACGGCTTCGACCCCAGTTCCTCCAGATCGAGCGGCGGGACCCCGTTCTTTGCCGATACCTCGATAAACCGGTTGTCGATATTCAGCCGGAAATAACCGGGCAGCCCCGTCGCCTCATTGCGCAGGCTGCGGATCACCGTATTGCCCGCGGGAAGGTTATAATCGTATACCTGCCGCAAGATCATCGAAAAGACCAGCTCCAGGTTCACCTTCGTCCGCACCTGGTTCTTTCCATCGAGCATACAGACCTTCACCTCCTTGGTCAATGGGTCGCGCAACTTGTCATAGAAAAGTTCGGTGCCGTAGACGATCACCGGCTTCACCGGCACCCCAAGCGCCCAGGCCGTATCCCGTTCATCGGCCACCGCCGGAAAGATAACGGTATAGATCAACTCCAGCAGGTCGCCAAACTGGCCGATCTCCTCGAGTTCGATAAGGTGCTTTCCCCTTAGGCGCTCTTCAAAATGATGAATGACAAATTCCAGGAACTTGACCCGCATGGTCTTGTCCTCCTGACGGCGCTTCTTCAAAAAATTGATAAACCCGTCAAAGGATAACCGGGAATCCACCTGCCCCGCACCCTCCAATTCCTTGACGATATGAAAAACAGCATTCTGCATAAATTTATTGCCCCGGGCTTTTTAGCCGTGGCCACCTCCTTTAAAAGAATTTTCATTTGGTCGGAAAAGTCGGGAAAGCAAGCGCGGCGATCAGAAAGGCCAGTACCGAAGCGATAAGGCCATACATGAACACATTGTAGGAAAGCCTCAGCCAGCGGTACTTCTTTCCAAGGGCGATCCCCTGAAAATAGACGTCCCGGATAAGGCTGCCATACAAAAAGTCGCGATCATCCATCATGATCAGCATCCCGCTGGCGTACTGCTCGAGGCTCATCCGGTAAAAATTGCCAAAGAACAGCAGGTTCACTTTTTTCTCGTCGAGATCCGCCTGGCTGAACGTACCCGGCGGAATATGCGGCCTCGTGGCCAGAATGGAGAAGATGATCGTAACCAGGTTCACCGCAAGCAACAGGGTCGCCGGAATGGCAAGATTGGTGTGATCCTCGATCTTCCGGAGCAACAGGCTCAGCAATACGGAAATGATGATCGAATTCACCTGAATGAGAATATGCGCCTTGCTGTCCGCCTGCGAACTGAGCTTTTGATTGTTGTTGCTCGTGATCCGGAATACCGTATCGATTCCGCGGCCCGGATCCTTTTTCTTTTCCTTCTTCTTGTCCATCGGTTGCTGCTGCTCCTGTCTGCTCTCCTCCAGTCCGTGCTCCCGTAACAGGGTATCTATGGCGTTACCTCCCGCATCCGGGTCCTTCGCTCTTAGCTTCATAAGGTTCTCATGCTGCTTCTCGTTCAGCAGCAGCCGGCAATAGTCGGTGTAGTACTGGTGCGCCTCCAGGAACCGGATCGTACTCCGGCGCCATTCATCCTTGCTGATCTTCCGGCCCTGAACCGCCTCCGCCTCCTTGCGCATCAACTTGTTCCGGTCACTGAACTCGTCCGTCCCCAGATGATAAAGGTCCGCATCGCAAACAATCTGCTCGGACAACCCCACCGCCCGCTGCGGCAACTGGGTCGCGATGATACACCGCTTGACGGCCTCGATCACCCCAAATTCCACTCCCGTACCCTCCAGGAAGGACTGCACCATCCGCGCACCCCGCTCCTCATGCCCAGCCCCTGGCCCCGTCAGATACCCGATATCATGAAACCAGGCCGCCACAGATACGGTAAAAAAATCCCCATCGCTCAGCTGATAATGCTGCGCGATCTGCGTCGCTGCCTCTACAACCCCCTCCGTATGCCGTAGATCATGGTAGTACAGCTTGTCGTTTGCCTGTGCGTCGTATAAAGACCTGACATAGTGCTCAGCCTGCTCCAATACGGTTTGATGATCCATGGTGACAAATTAACAAATTCCCTGCGTTTCTGTTTGAATTCTGAATAATATGACAACAATATCTGCTTAATCGACATAAGATTTTTTCGCGCCACTTGCTCCGCCCGTTCCGCACATCTGCCCCTGCCCGCCACTCTCTACGATCCTGCTCGTCTCCCCTGCCCGCCATTCTCTACCGATCCTGCTCGTCTCCCCTGCCCGCCACTCTCTACCGATCCTGCTCGTTTCCCCCGCCCCCCACGCTCCGCTCGTTCGGCTCCTCCTATTCGGTTCCCGCCTCCGCCGGCTCCGGCATCCCCACCCGCTCCTTCACCCGCTTACGATATTTTGCCAGATTGATCAGCAAAACGCTCGTCAGGATCACCGCCAGCCCCAGCAACTGCATCGCCGTCATGCTCTCTCCGGCAAAAAATACCCCCAGCAATACCGCCACCACGGGGTTGACATAGGCATGGGTACTCACCTGCGTCGCCGGCCGCACCTGCAACAGCCAGACAAATGCACTATACCCGGCCAGCGACCCCATCGTCACGAGGTAGGCGATCGCCATCCAGGACGATAACGGCACTTCCCGGAAATGAAAATCCGCCCATTCGCCGCTGACCAAACTCGCGGGAAGAAAAACAAGCCCCGCCAGCAACATCTGCCAACCCGCATTCACCGCATTGGACACCGGCGCACTGCGATATTTCGAATAAAGCGAACCCGCCGCCCAGGAGATCGACCCCACGATAAGGATCACCAATGCCAATGTCGCCTGCCCGTTAGCCCCCTCGACCCCAGCTCCGGTCCCACCCCGCAACCGTTCCGCAAAAAGCAGCAACACCCCGACAAACCCGATCGCCAGCCCCACCAGCGTGCTCCGGCTGCGAAAGTTCACGGCCCACTGTCCCCGGTCCAGCAAAACAAACCACAACGGCCCCGACGCCAGCAGCACCGCCGCGAGACTGCTCGGGATATACTGCTCCGCCCAGATAAGGATGCCGTTGCCGCCGCAAAGCAGCAAAAAACCCGATACAAAGGCCGGACCGAGAACCGCTTTCGTGAAAACAGGTTTCCGCCGGATCAGACACCAGCTCAGCATCAGGATGCCCGCCACCAGGTATCGCAGCATCCCCACCAGCATCGGCGGGATATGCAATACGGAGAGCCGGATAAAGAAATAAGTACTGCCCCAAACGATATAGACGGTGGCAAAAGCGACCACCACCAGCATCGCCGAAGCAGGTCGGTTCGTAGGTTGTGACATGGGTTATTCTTTGTGTACCGCAACTTCTTTTTGTACGGCAACTTCTTTGTGTACCGCGACGGCGGCCGTCGGTCTCCGCCGGTGGCTGAGATAGTGGATCACCCGGTGCTCCAGCCAATGATGCAGTGGCACCAGGCCCGCCGCCAGCACGATCTTGATGCAAAGCACCTTCCAGGGTTCCTCCTGCGTCCATGCCTGGATCGTGTGGTCCAGCAGCAATATGATGAATTCGAAAAGGAAAATAAAAGAAAGAAATACCACCGTTCGGATGACCGAGACCGGTACCGTCAGCCGGCCAAGCAGAACGATCGTGATAAAAAGCAGGACCAGCCCGACCGTAAATCCCATATACTGGATATTATGCCGGTGCTCCGTATTCAACTCCTCTGCCCGCGCCTCCCGCTCCTTCCGCCGGTTCTCCGTGTCCACCTCCAGTTTCATGAGCTCTGTCTCCTGCGTCTGCGCCCGAAGACTGTCCCTCTCGCCCTGAGCCAGCCGGTTGAACGCCAGCGCCGACGGGTAATCCCCAACCCGCTCGTAAAACGCCTGAAGGGAATCCGCCGTACTCTCCTCCGATTCCAGATCCCCTTCGGCCGCCTTCTGTTCAAACGCCTTTCGGTATAGAGCGATCGCCGCACGATAATCCCGTTTCTGACTGTAAAAATCGCCAAAGCTCTGGTAAAACTCATATCTCATCTCATAGCTCCCCCGCGCCAGCACATTCGGCTGGGATGCCCGAAAATAATATTCCGCACTGTCGAGTTTGCCAGCCTCGGAAAAAGCCATGGCCTTCACTACTCCCAGGAAAAAACCAAATCCGAGATGATCGAGATATTCCAGCATCTCCCGCTGCCCCTGCATATATTTAAACCCCTTCACATACTCTTTGCTTTGGTAATACATCGAGAAGATGCGGAAGTAAGAATTGATCTTGAACAGATCGTAATGCAAGGTGTCGGCAAGCAGGAGACTGTGCTGGTACATAGTTAATGCAACATCCTGCTGATGGTTGTTGCCGAAAAGATCCCCGAGACGATACAGATCCATCAGCATGTTCGCCGCATCCCAGGAAGCCCGGTCCCGCCGGTAGATCTTCATGGTATAATCGATGGCCTTCCCGAATTCGTGCATATCTGCATAAAAATGCGAAAACCCCATGTCGGCCGAACGCAAAAGATCAGGGTCCTTATTCGCCTCGGCAAGTGTCAGCGCCTCTGAGAAATTCTGAAAGGATAAGGGCATCTGTTTCATCTGGCGGTAAACTTCACCCATCGTCACGAAGGCCATCACCTTCATCGTATCGTTGTCCGAATTGCTCGCCAGGGCCAGCGCCTGGTTGCTATAAGCAAGCGCCTTTTGATTATCCCCCTTTACCTGCAACACATTCGACAGCCAGTAATAAGCTTCCACCTGCAGCCGCGAAAGCCCGTTCTCTTTGGCAACCTGCCCGGCATGCTCAAACGCGCGCTGCGCCTTGTCCAGATTGCCTTCCAACCCCTGGACGTTCATATACCGGGCCCCGCTTTGGATATAGGTAAAGGCGATCAGCCGCCGGTCGCGGTTCAGTTCCGCGGTCGTAATGGCCTGAGTGGCATAGTTCTCCGCCTGTGTCGAGTCGGTGGAGACCATCGCCAGCAAGAGCAGGAACTGGATCTTCTCCTTGGGTGTCTTCGCTCCTGCAAGCCGGCGTTGAAGACTATCTGTAAATCGGCTATCCGGCTGCCGCGCAAAAACTCCCAGCCCGGCCACTAAGAAGAGAATAAGGAATAGGAATCGCATGCCCCAAAGATACCATCCACTTGAAGAGTTCGGGCTGCTTTTCATCACATTGATAAAAAGTGCAATAAGTTTCAATACTGTGGAACTTTTCCCCCTTTTTCGACCCCGCTCCTTCCTCGCGCCTCTGTCCCGCTCACCCTAAGGCACACCACTCACGCGATGTCGTCAATAAAGGCACGTCGATTCCCCGCGCATCCGGACACGACAACTCGCTGCCATTGGCTGATGCCAGGCAAGCCGGTCGATTGCCACCAGCCATAGTACCCCAGGGTCCACTTAGAGGACCCGCGTCGGGATCAGGAGCTCCCGGATATCCACATCCAGAGCGAGGGCAATCTCCCGCAATAGTTTTAAGGTGGGCTGAAATTCGTTGTTGCAGATCCTGGTCACACTGTTGGGCGCGACGCCGACTCTGATCGCCAATTCTTTATGCGATATATCTTTTTCTGCTAAGACGGCTTTGATCCTGTTGATTTTAAGCTTGTTTTCCATTTCTCCAGCGGTTTGAGGGGTAAGACAATTTAGGTTATTTCTCGTATAACCAATACGCAAAAGTGAAGATAAACTTCTAGGAATCAATGCCTTTCAAATTCTCATCCCCCTTTAACGTATTTATTAATACGTTAAAAGTATCATAAAATAATTTTTACGTATCTTACAACAGATGTAAGAATTTTACTAAGGCCCCCAATTTTAATTTGCGTGATCGTATCCGGAAGATCAGACCCCTCGCCCTCACCCCGGATTTTGTGGTCCAACTTCCTCATCTCTGCAAAAAACCGGCCCGCCTCCCCGCCACACTCTTTTCCACCCCAAACGCCACCTCTCCAGCACCCATCCAGTCGTCCCACCAAACCCCCGCCCACGCCGAAACTTCCCACCGCCGCTCATCACCCCCTCCCGCACTCCCACGTTCAGCAACACTCCCGGTACCCCGCCGCTCCAAGGTCCATCTCCACCCAATCCCACTCCTGGCACCCACCAGTCATCCCCCCAAAACCCCCGCCCCGCCGCAATCCCCTACCCGCCCGCTCGTCCCCCCAAACCTGCCGCCCGTCAACCACCCCCGAAATCCCCTCCGCCCCTCCCTGTTCCGACAGGGAAATATTTTTTATAAAACAAAAAAATAAATGTTATTTTGACAAGTCTTGTTAAAAGAAAAGCGCCTCCCCAACCAGCCATATGCCACGAGATAACTTTGTCATAGGAGTAGACTACGGTACGGACTCCGTTCGTTCCCTCATCGTAAACGCAGCCGACGGCAGCGAGATCGCATCTTCCGTCTTCTATTACCCCCGCTGGAAGGACGGGTTGTATTGCAACCCCACCGAGAACGTCTTCCGGCAACATCCCCGGGACTATATCGAAGGCCTGGAAAATACCATCAAAGACTGTCTCCGCCAGGCAGGTCCCGCCGTAGCCGCCGGGATCAGGTCCATCTCCGTAGACACCACCGGCTCGACACCCGTGGCCGTCGATGAGACCGGCACCCCCCTCGGCCTGCTCCCGGCATTCGAACAAAACCCAAACGCGCTCTTCGTACTCTGGAAAGATCATAGCGCCGTAAAAGAAGCCGCCGCCATCAATACCCACGCCGCCAGCTTCGACGTCAACTATCTGCAGTTCGTCGGCGGCATCTACTCCTCCGAATGGTTCTGGGCAAAACTGCTCCGGATACTTCGCGTGGACGAATCCGTTAGAAAGGCCTGCTATTCATGGGTCGAACACTGCGACTGGATTCCCTTCCTCCTCACCGGCGGGCGCAAAGCCGCGGAATTGAAACGCGGCGTATGCGCAGCCGGCCATAAAGCACTTTGGGCAACGGAATTCAACGGCTATCCGCCCGATGAGTTCTTCACCTCGCTCGATCCGCTGCTCGGCGGTTTCGTCAACCGACTCCCAAAACAAACCTATACAAGCGATAAACCCGCCGGCCGCCTCTGCCCCGAATGGGCGCAACGTCTCGGCCTGGCCGAGGATGTCGTGGTGGGCGTTGGCGCATTCGACGCTCACATGGGCGCCGTCGGCGGCCAGATCGAACCCTACCACCTCAGCAAGGTCATGGGCACCTCCACCTGCGATATGCTCGTCGCCCCATCGAAAGAGGTCGAAGGGCTTCTCGTAAAAGGCATCTGCGGTCAGGTACCCGGCTCCGTCATCCCCGGCATGATGGGAATGGAAGCCGGCCAGTCCGCCTTCGGCGACGCCTACGCCTGGTTTCGCAATCTGCTCGCCTGGCCTCTTCAACAGTTCGGCGGCAATGGCGCCCCCGCAAACGGACACATCACACCGGAAGCCGCAGCCCTCATCGATAAGATCATCCCCGAACTTAGCCGTCAGGCTGCCGCCCTCTCGCCTGAACCCGGTGCCGAACTCTCCCTCGACTGGTTCAACGGCCGCCGCACACCCGACGCCAACCAATTGTTGAAAGGCGCCATCACCGGCCTCGACCTGGCCAGCGACGCCCCACGAATATTCCGATCCATCGTCGAAGCCACCTGCTTCGGCGCCCGCACCATTGTCGATCGCTTTATACGCGAAGGAGTCCCCGTAAAAGGACTCATCGGCCTCGGCGGCGTAGCAAAGAAATCTCCCTTCATCATGCAGATGATGGCCGACGTCATGAACCGCCCGCTCCGCATCCACTCCTCCGAACAAACCTGCGCCCTCGGCGCCGCGATGTTCGCCGCCACCGCCGCGGGCCTCTATCCGAAAGTGGAAGACGCAATGGCCGCCATGGGCCAGGGATTCGACGCAACCTATACCCCCGACCCGGCCCGCGCCGCCATCTATGAGCGACGCCTCCGCAACTACGGCGAGCTGGGCCAATACATTGAACACACGACAAAAGATTATGAGTAAATACACCGATATCCAGGAAGCCGCCTTTGAGGCGAATCGACAACTTCCAAAGCTGGGCCTCGTCCTTTTCACCTTCGGCAACGTCTCGGCCGCCGACCGCAGCCAGGGCGTCTTCGCCATAAAACCAAGCGGCGTCCCATATAGCACACTCTCCCCCGAAAAAATGGTCATCGTCGACTTCGATGGCAAGACCGTCAAAGGAAAGCTCCGCCCCTCCTCCGACACCCTCACCCACGCCGTATTATACAAACACTGGGAAAAGATCGGCGGCATCGCCCACACCCATTCCACCTACGCCACCTCCTGGGCCCAGGCCCAGCGCGACATCCCCATCTTCGGCACCACGCACGCCGACCATAACACGGTCGACATCCCCTGCGCCCCGCCGATGAACGATGAAATGATCCTCGGCGACTACGAATATCAAACCGGTTTCCAGATCCTCAACGCCTTTCGCGACCGCGGTCTCAGCTATGAAGAGGTCGAAATGGTCCTCATCGGCAACCACGCCCCCTTCACCTGGGGCGCCACCGCCGAAAAAGCCGTCTACAACAGCGCGGTACTCGAATCGGTAGCCCAGATGGCCCTCCTCACCGAACAGATTCGCAAGGACACCCCCCGGCTAAAAGATTCCCTCGTAAAAAAACATTACGAAAGAAAGCATGGCCCACACTCCTATTACGGACAATAATTAATATCACACATGGACTTAAAGAAATTCGAGGTCTGGTTCGTCACCGGCAGCCAACACCTCTACGGAGAAGAGACATTAAAACAGGTAGCCGCTCATTCGCAAACCATCGCAAAAGCGCTCAACGATTCACCCCAGATCCCGGTAAAGGTCGTCTTCCGCCCAACAGTCAAGACACCCGAAGAGATCTACAAGACCCTCCTCGAAGCCAATACCACAAAAGAGTGCATCGGCATCATCGCCTGGATGCATACCTTCTCCCCCGCCAAAATGTGGATCGGCGGTTTACGCATCCTCCAAAAACCCCTGGTCCATCTCCATACCCAGTTCAACCGCGACATCCCTTGGGGCCAGATAGACATGGACTTCATGAACCTGAACCAAAGCGCCCACGGCGACCGCGAATTCGGATTCATCATGTCCCGCATGCGCCTCAACCGGAAAGTGGTCACCGGCCACTGGCAGGATCCCGATACCCTCGACCGCCTCGGAGCCTGGGCCCGCGCCGCCGCCGGCTGGAATGACTGGCAGGGCGCCAAATTCGTCCGCTTCGGCGATAACATGCGCCAGGTCGCCGTCACCGAAGGCGATAAGGTGGAAGCCGAAATGCAATTCGGCTATTCCGTCAACACCCACGGCGTAGGCGACCTCGTAGCCGTCATCAACAGCATCACCGACAGCGCCGTCGCCAGCCTCGTAAAAGAATATGAAGAGAAATATAAGGTAGCCGACTCCCTCCGCAAAGGCAAGGGCCAACACGACTCCCTGCGCGACGCCGCAAGGATCGAACTCGGCCTCAAGACCTTCCTCGAACAGGGCGGCTTCAAAGGATTCACCGATACATTCGAAGACCTTCACGGAATGGTCCAGTTACCCGGCATCGCCGCACAACGCTTAATGGCCGCCGGGTTCGGCTTCGCCGGTGAGGGCGACTGGAAAACAGCCGCCCTCGTCCGCGCCATGAAAGTAATGGGCGCGGGACTACCCGGCGGCAACTCCTTCATGGAAGACTATACCTATCACTTCGAACCCGGCAACAACATGGTCCTCGGCGCCCATATGCTCGAGATCTGCGAATCCATCGCCTCCGGCCAACCCTCCTGTGAGATCCACCCCCTCGGCATCGGCGGAAAAGCCGACCCCGTAAGGCTGGTCTTCAACTCCGCCGCCGGCCCCGCGATCAACGCGTCCGTCATCGACATGGGTAACCGCTTTCGCCTGCTGGTAAACGAAGTGGAAGCCGTGGCGCCCACCCACGAGCTCCCAAAACTTCCCGTCGCCCGCGTCCTTTGGAAACCTTACCCGGATATGCGCACAGGCTGCACAGCATGGATCCTGGCCGGCGGCGCCCACCACACCGGCTACAGCCAGAATCTCACCGCCGAACACCTGCGCGACTTCGCCGATATGGCCGGCATCGAGTTCGCCCTCATCGGCAAAAACACCGAGCTCTATTCCTTTCGCAACGAGCTCCGCTGGAACGAAGCCTACTATCAATTAAACAAATAACCGGAAGGGGCCCACGCCCCCTCTTTAATCATCTCCCCGCCGCCAATACAAAACCGATTGCTCATGAACAAAAGCCTGGTCACCTCCGATTATGTCGTCTTCGTAGTCTATTTCATCATAGTTGCTTCCTACGGCATCTGGATCTATCGCCGGAAAAAGAAAACCGTCACAGATACGAAAGACTTCTTCCTGGCCGAAGGTACCCTCACCTGGTGGGCCATCGGTGCCTCGCTCATCGCATCGAATATCTCCGCCGAACAGTTCATCGGTATGAGCGGCGACGGGTTCTTCGCCGGTATCGCCGTGGCCGCCTACGAGTGGATCGCCGCCGTAGCCCTCATCATCATCGCAGTATGGTTCATCCCGGTCTATCTCAAGAACAAGATCTACACCATGCCGCAATTTCTGAAGATGCGCTACAACGAGACCGTAGCCCTCATCATGGCGATCTTCTGGCTGTTGCTCTATGTCTTCGTCAACCTTACCTCCATCCTCTACCTCGGCGCCGCCGCCATCAGCGGACTCGTCTCCATGGGCGGGGTCCAGGTCTATGAGCATAACCTGCACATTATAATGATCGGCCTCGCCCTCTTCGCCCTTCTCATCACCCTTGGCGGAATGAAGGTCATCGGTTTCACCGACGTGATCCAGGTGGGCGTGCTCATCATCGGCGGCCTGGCCACCTCCTATCTCGCCCTGTCGGTCGTAGCCCAGAATTTTGGCCTCGGCAACAGCGCCCTCGCCGGCTTCAACGCCATGCTGAAAGACGCGCCGGAACACTTCCGCATGATCTTCAATAAACCAAGTCCCGTGTCCAGCCAGCTGGATATCGACAAGTACCTCGTCCTCCCCGGCATCGCGATGTATGCCGCCGGCCAGTGGATCGTGAATCTCAACTACTGGGGCTGTAACCAGTATATCACCCAACGCGCCCTCGGCGCCAATCTCCAGACGGCCCGCACCGGCATCCTCTTCGCCGGCTTCCTCAAACTGCTCATGCCCGTCATCGTCATGCTCCCGGGTATCGCCGCCTTCGTCCTCTATAAACATGGCAATCTCCACCTCGAAGGGGGCAGCAAGGACAACGCCTACTCCGCCGTCCTCGGCTTCCTCCCCGCCGGCCTCAAAGGTCTCTCGATCGCCGCCCTCACCGCCGCCATCGTCTCCTCCCTCGCCGGCAAACTCAATAGCATCTCAACCATCTTTACCCTCGATATCTACAAGAAATATTTCAACAAGACCGCCGGTGAGCAAAAGCTCGTCTGGGCAGGCCGCGTTACCGTCGTATTTGCCCTGATCGTCGGCATCATCTTTACCTGGAAAGACCTCCTCGGCATCAGCGGCAGCGGTGGCTTTACCTTCATCCAGAAGTACACCGGCTTCATCAGCCCCGGCGTTCTCGCCATGTTCCTCCTCGGCATGTTCTGGAAACGGACGACAGCAGCAGCAGCCGTCGCCGGCCTCGTCACCGGCTTCGTCCTCTGCGTCTTCTTTAATATCTACGCCCCCGACACCCTGGGTCACCATACCTGGCTCTATACCGCCTACCCAACCCAAGTGGTCGTCAACGGCGCTCTCGCAACCGTCTGGCAGATCCCCTTTCTCATCTGCATGGGCCTCGCCTTCCTCTTCACCGTTATAGTCATGGTAGGAGTCAGCCTGGGCGGCCCCCGCATCAATCCGAAAGCCTTCCATCTCGACCGGGAAATGTTCAAAGTGACCCCATCCACCGTCGCCCTCATCGTGGTCACCCTGGCGATCCTGATGGCCATATATGTGAAATTCTGGTAGAATCCTTATATTCACGCTAAAAGCAATCAAAGAATGAATCGTTACTCCGGTGAAACCCGTATGCTGGTGGCCATAGACTGTATCATTTTCGGATTCGACGGGACAGACATCAAACTACTACTTATCCAACGCGGCCTCAAACCGGAAAAAGGTAAATGGAGCCTCATGGGCGGCTTCCTCCAAACCGATGAAAGCATCGAACAGGCCGCCAACCGCGTCCTCAAAAAACTCACCGGCCTCGAAGGCGTTTACATGGAACAGTTAAAAGCCTTCGGCGAACCCAACCGCGACCCCGTCGAACGGACGCTCAGCATCGCCTACTTCGCGCTCATCGATATCCACCAATACGAAAAACAACTGAGCAATGAATACCACGCCGAGTGGATCCATATAAAAAAACTGCCCGAACTCATCTTCGATCACAAACGCATGGTCGAAGCGGCAAAAAAACAGCTGCGCTACAAAGCCGCACTCCATCCCATCCTCTTCGAACTCCTGCCCGCAAAATTTACCATCCCCCAACTCCAGATCCTCTACGAAGGCATCTACGATACGGCCTTCGACAACCGCAACTTCAGCCGCAAAGTGCTCTCCACCGAACTCCTCATAAAACAAAAAGAAAAAGACAAGGCCAACTCCAAAAAAGGCGCCTTCTACTACAAATTGGACAAACGGAAATACAAAGCCAACTTCCAGGCCTTCCTCAACTTCATCCCCAACCCCGATAAACTCCTGGTGTAACCCAATCTCCATGCTCCGCCAATCTCCACCGCACGTCGCACCCCGCCGTCATGCTCCGCCTACCCGCCAATGCAATCTCACCACTCACCCCGGACTCTTCGAAACCCGCCGACGGCTCTGCAAAATTTTCGCGAGGGTTTACTAAAATTTTGCATGCTGCCCGCATCGCCTAATCACCGTTATAAAGCTGTTAAAAAATTTACGCAAACGTTATCGGAATGCGTAGGCCATACGCAAACCTGTAATTTTATAACTAAATCCCGGAATTAGTGTGTCAGGTTATTTGCAGATTTCAATTTGAATGGTAAATTTGACAGTTAACTGACTCGACCTCAAATATTATCTTAATACACCTTTTTAGTTTTGAATGGTCACAAAGTCGTGACGCGAGGGCAATTTCTATTGCCCTCTTATTTTTTTAGCCAGCCCCATCAAAAAAAGTTGCAAAAAAATAAAAACCCTCGCCGGCAGGCGAAGGTTAGTCTATACTGTCCCCATCACTATGTTGAGTTACGTTATTCCATTATAATGTTATAAAACATCCCCCTCTTCTCATACTCCTAAATATACACGCACTGTGCAAACCCATGTAATATGCTATTTATCAATGCCTTATGTGATATGCCTTCGGCTGGACAAAGGCCCTGATCCCCTGATAACTAAGCGTCATCCCAAGCCCCGAATGCTTTCTTCCGCTCCAGGGCAAGCTTGCACTCACCCGGTCACAGCAGTTCCAGTAGACCGTCCCCGTATTCAGCTGCACCATAACCCGCTCCGCCCGCTCATAGCTCTTTGAATAGACAGCCGCCGTCAACCCATACTCCGTATCCCCCATCAGCGCAACCGCCTCCGCATCATCTTTCACCCGTTGGATCCCTACTACCGGTCCAAAAGACTCTTCCGTCA
The DNA here is from genome assembly GCF_036500295.1 of Puia sp. Classification (NCBI taxonomy): domain Bacteria; kingdom Pseudomonadati; phylum Bacteroidota; class Chitinophagia; order Chitinophagales; family Chitinophagaceae; genus Puia; species Puia sp. The sequence continues at coordinate 53,982 of NZ_DASYCH010000079.1, forward strand.
TCAGTTTCATCCGGTGATCGACATTCACCAACACCGCCGGCTCGATAAAATATCCCTTCCGGTCCACGGGTCTACCGCCAGCAAGAAGTGTTGCGCCTTTTTCTACCGCATCACTGATCTGCCCCAGCAGAAACTCCAGCTGTCCCGGTCGCGTCAGCGCACCCACATCGGTTCCCCCATTCATCGGATCGCCCACCACCATCTTCCTGGCCTGCTCCGTATACGCCCGCACAAAAGCATCATAGATGCTCTCCTGTACATAGATCCGCTCCACGGCACAACAGCTCTGGCCATTGTTATATACGACACCTTCCAGCGCCGCCGCCGCCACTTTATCGATATCTTCGATATCATCCATTACATATAACGGGTCCTTCCCCCCAAGCTCCAGCTGACAGGGCACCAGCTTCGACGCCACTTTCTCCGCGATAAGCCGGCCCGTCCGGTAGCTTCCCGTAAAGAAATACCCATTCAACGGCAACTGAAGTAACCATTCCCCCGCCGCACCCTTGCCCGTCACCACCGTGAATACATCTTCGGGTACCCCACTCCGGTGTAACAGCCGTTGGATGTGAAGGCCCGTCAGCGTAGCATACTCCGACGGTTTATAGAGGACGCCGTTACCTCCCAGCAGCGCAGGGATAAATACATTCACCCCCACCAGGTAAGGATAATTCCAGGCCGAAATATTGGCGACGACGCCAAGCGGCTCGTACACGATCTTCTCCCGTGTAGCCCCTTCCGTTACCACCCATTCCTCCGCCAGCCAGCGCGCCGTGTTGTCCAGAAAATACCGGATCCGGCCCCGCGCCCCATTTAGTTCATTGTAGGACTGTTGCACCGGCTTACCCGTTTCGCTCGTCAGCGTCTCCGCCAATACTTTCTTTTCCGTCTCCAACGCCTCATAGAACCGCGCCATGCACGCCAGCCGCTCCTCCACCGTCCGCCCCGCCCACGCCCGCTGTCCCGCCTTCACCGACCGGTACTTTTCCTCCACCGTCGCCTGCGTATCTTCCGTTACTTCCCCGATAACCGCTTCCGTAGCGGGATTTATGATCTGCATTATTTTGATATTTTCTTGGAATAATACTTTCTAAACCAATTCGGAATTTCTTTTTTATTCATCTTATCCCACACTTTTTTGTCGCCATTCTTTTTAAAATGGGCGAACATCAGAAGCTCAACATCTTCTACAGAATTGTCAAAAAAGAAAACTTGATAGGAGAGCTGGCACGCATCATAAAGCAGGTCCAAAGATCGATAATATCTGCTTTCAATTTTGTCGACTGGGACATCATGTCCACCCTTCTCTTTTCGCGCAGCAACACGAGACTTATTAATTACAGGTGATTCTGTGGAAACAAAATATAGATATACTTTATACCCCTCTAAGGCCGCTTGCCTCATTATATCTAACTTGGATGGATGAGAAAAGACCGTTTCAAATGAAAATCGCCGCCTTTCTTTTAATAGTCTCTTTCTTAAAAAATCGGCAATTATTTGCGCCAGCCTTTCATCTGCGGACTTTTCTCTGAGCTTCAACATGTTTTTGCGTAGTGAATAACTTTGCTCAAGAGTCGCTTTGTCAAATTGATCCCCTACCAGGCCGGAACCCAGCGCAATGTCCTTAAATTGCTTGTTGGTAACAGTACTCTTCCCCGACCCGTTGGGTCCTGCGAAAACACGAAGCCTTAATTGGTGTTGATCCCTTGTCTTGGTCTTAGTCGAGGACAAGTCTTGTATTTTCAGGAGACTCGAGGCGTTCTAATTTTTCAATTTTCCCGTCACGATACTTTTTTACAACCCAACCATCCTTTACAATTACGACAAAACCCATAATTTCCATGGTTTCCTTTGCCGCCTTCCGTATTCCTGAGCGAGCAGCACTTACCAATATCCGCTTGGTCAGATAGGGCTGTTTATTTGACCTTTTCTTTGCCATATACTAAAGTTACAAAAAATACCGATACCTATATTCCCGTCCTCACCTCCCCCACAAATCGATCCCTCACCGCCTTCCACAACCCCGCATCCCCTACCCCATTCACAAACATCCGCTCCGGATGCCACTGCACCGCCAGCAAAAACGGCTTCCCCGCCGGCTCCGCCCACTCGAGCCCCTCGACCGTCCCATCCTCCGCCCGGCAATTCACCCGCAGATCGGCCCCCAATCGGTCCACCGCCTGGTGATGCGCACTATTCACTACCCCGCGAAATGTATCCCCGATCGACCCTGCTCTCACCGCTTCACCCGCCGCACCCGTTCCACCCACGGTCGTCGCCATCGCCCCCACCACCGTACTCAACAAACTCCCGGGCTCCACAACCACCCCATGCACCTTATCCACGCCCGTTACATTCTCATGAACTCCATCACCCACCTCCCCCAGGTCCTGTACCAGGCTTCCCTGCCGCGCTACATTGATCAACTGCAACCCGCGGCAAACGCCAAGCACCGGCAACCCACCTTGCCACGCCCGCTCCAGCACCGACAACTCGAACCCATCCCGCACCGGCTGCCATCCATTCGCCGGCGCCTTCATATATTGTTCCGCTCCGCCATAGAATGTGGGCGCAATATCGATCCCCCCCGACAACACCAGGGCATCAAGCCCGGCCATCACATCCCCGGTCATACCCGCCTCCAGCCGCACCACCTCGATATCGGCATCTCCCGCCTTCAGCCATCGAACATAGTTGTCATGCTTGGTATCCGTACCTGTATAGGTCAATCCAATCCTCATAACGCCTCCTTATATAACTGATAAAAATCTTCTCTGCTCACCGGCTTGGGATTATTCGGATGCGCAAAATCCGCGATCGCCAGATCCGCCAACGGCGCCAGATGCTCCTCCCGAACTCCCACATCCCGCAACTTCACCGGCAACCCCAACTCCCTGTTCAAGTCGAACAGCCGTTCCACCACCGCCTCACCCGCAGCCCGGTCAGCCGCCACAATCTCACCCGCTGCAATGTTCACCGCCCCAATCTCCCCCCCCGCATTGTCCCGCAACTCCATCGCCTGCGCGATCACCCTGAACTTCTCCTCGCACCCCCCAATATTAAATCGCATCCCATAAGGAAGATTCACCGCATTAGCCAGCCCATGATGCGTATCCAGCAACGACGACATCGGATGCGCAAGCGAATGCACAACACCCAGCCCCTTCTGAAAAGCGATCGCCCCCATTAGCGAACCGATCATCATCTGACTCCGCGAAGCAAGATCGGGCTGATGCGTAGCCGTCACGATCGACCGATGGATCAGCCGGATCCCCTCCAGCGCGATACCCTCGCACAGCGGGTGCCACATCTTGGCAATATAGGCCTCGAGATTATGCGTCAACGCATCCATCCCCGTCGCCGCCGTCACAAAGGGCGGTAACTCCATCGTCAGCATCGGATCGGCATAGACCATCTTCGCCAATAGCTTCGGCGAGAAAAGGATCCGCTTCCGATGCGTGTCATCCTCCGAGATGATCGCACTCCGTCCCACCTCACTCCCGGTTCCACTCGTCGTCGGAACGGTGATGAAGTAGGGCACTTCCTCCGTCACATAAACATCGCCGCCGATCAGGTCATCATAATCAAACAGGTCACGATGATGATGGATACGCAACGCGACGGCCCTCGCCACATCCATCGCCGCCCCGCCGCCGATCCCGATAATGCTGTCCCGGCCCGTGCCGGTAAATGCGGCGCCCCCCTTCTCCACATCCGACTTCACCGGGTTCTTATGGATATCCGAAAAAACTTCGACCGAAAGCCCGCGATCCTCCAGCTTCTTGCGCAGCTCACGGAAAAAATCCAGCTGCGCCACCACCGGGTCCGTCACCAGCAACGGCCGGTGAAACCCCGCACTCCGCAAATGATCCGGCAACTCCGCAATGACTCCCGCGCCAAACCGGATCGTCGTCGGAAAATTGTACTGTCTTATTGTATTAAAGTCGATCATAACTTTTCGCCGCGGTTGATCAGCCAAAATAGCCCGCGGTCTATTTAGATTATTTCAAAATATCTTTTCAATTCCCAATCCGTCACCGCCTGCCCAAACTGCCTCCACTCCCACTCCCTCGTTCGGATAAAATGATCCGTAAAATCCTGGCCAAAAAGCTCCGCCGCGATCGGCGACGCCTTCATCGCCTGCGTCGCCTCCCACAGATTCCGCGGCAACACCCCATGACTCTTATCGTCATATCCATTCCCCTTCGTCGCCGGCGTATTCAGCTTCAACCCCTCGCGAACTCCATACAACCCCGCCGCCAGACACGCCGCCATCGCCAGATACGGATTCGTATCCGAACCCACTACCCGCGTCTCCAGCCGCGTCGATTTCTCCCCACCCGGCAAAGCCCGCAAAGCCACCGTCCGGTTGTCGATCCCCCAGGTCAGGGTCGTCGGCGCCCAGGCGCCCTCCACCAGCCGCTTATAGCTGTTCACCGTCGGCGCCACCATCGGCAGGATATGCGGCAGACAGTGCAGCTGCCCCGCAATATAACTCTCCATCAGCGGACTCATCCCCGTAGTCGGCCCCATCGCAGTCGTCTCCCCCGCAGTCGCCCCCGCCGAACTCCCTGCAGTCGCCCCCGGCTCCCCCGCAGAACTCCCCGTCTCCGCCGGCGGCTCATAAAATAAATTCCGTTGCCCATCCACACTCCACAGACTCTGATGAACATGCCCGCTGCATCCCGGCAACTCCGCATTCACCTTCGCCATAAAGGTCGGCAGGATCCCATGCCGGTGCGCAATCTCCTTCACCGCCGTCTTGAACAACACCGCCCGGTCCGCCGCCTCCAGCACGTCGGCATATAGAATAGCAGCCTCGTAAACACCCGGCCCCGTCTCGGTATGTAACCCCTCCAACGGCACGCCAAATGCCTTCAGGCTGTCAAAAAGATCATGAAAAAATGCGCTACCCTGCGAAGCCCGCAAAATGCTATATCCAAACATCCCATGCGTCATCGGCTTCAGGTCGCCAAAAGACCATCCCCCCGACGCCGTCGGCGCCGCCCCAGCCGTCTCCGGAGCGATAAAATTAAACCACTCGAACTCTTGCGAGAAATACGCCGAATACCCCGCAGCCGCCGCCTGCCCGATCACCCGCTTCAACAGGCTCCGCGGACAAACCGCCAACGCCCCCGCAACGTCTCCCGAAATGCCAGTGCCGCCATCGGTCCTGGCAGCCGAAAAATCAGCCAAAAAAAACGGTATCCCCCCTTCCCACGGCACCCTCCGCATCGTCGCCACATCCACCATCGCCAGCGCATCGGGATAACCCGTATGCCAGCCCGTAAACCGCCCATTGTCATACGCCCGGTCCTCGGCATCCCAGCCAAATACCACATCACAAAACCCAAATCCCGTCCTGGACACTGCCCCGAACTTCTCAAGACTCATCACCTTACCCCGTAAGATCCCATCGACATCCGCGATGGCCAGTTTTACCTTTTCAACCTGCTCCTCACCCAGCCGGGTAAGCAGCTCAGAAAGCGATTGATTGTCGCGCATCACTCATACGTTTTAATTTCTTGATCAAGCCGGCTCAGGTTTCTGATCGGCCCGCCCGCGGGCCGTCAACCAAAACCAAATATAACTCACCAGCAGAAGGGAGAAATAAATGATAGATAATTTAATATTGAGACTCACCATCGCCACCAGACATACCACGCCGATCACCAGCGCCACGATCGGGAACACCGGATACATCGGTACCCGGAACGGCCTCACAAGCCCCGGCTCCTTCCTCCGCAACACCAGCACCGTCACCATCGCCAGCACATAGAGCGTCAGCGCGCCAAACACCGAGATCGTAATGATGTCCGCCGTCCGCCCCGACAACAGCGCCGCGATCCCGATCACCATATTGATCAGTAGAGCATTCGCCGGCGTCCCCCGCCTGGCAAGCACCCGCCCCACCGCCGGCGGCAAATAACGCACCCGCCCAAACTCCAGCGTAGCCCTGCCCGCCGCCAGCACGAGCCCGTGAAAGGAAGCCACAAGCCCCATCAGCCCGATCGTGATCAGCAAATGATAGACCCACCCGCTCGTCCCCGTGATCTTCGACAACGCCAGCGGCAACGGCGAGTCCGAGGTCTCCATCGCTCCCGGTGTCGGATAAACGATCGCCTCCCATCCCGCCACCCCTACCGAAGCAACAAACACCAGCACACATAAAACGATCAGCGTCGCCAGTGCCGACCCAAACCCGATCAACACATCCCGCTGTGGCCGCTTCGCCTCTTCCGCCACATTGGCGACTCCCTCCAATCCCAGGAAGAACCACACGGCAAAGGGCACCGCCGCCCAGACCCCCGTCCAGCCATGCGGCAACGCATTCCGGGTAAGGTTCGAAACCGAAAGATGCGGCAGCGTCACGCCCGAAAAGATCAGCAGCTCCACCACCGCAAACACCGTCACGATAAGCTCAAAACCCGCGGCAGCTCTCACCCCATAGATGTTCAGGGCCGTAAAGATAAAATAGGCCGCCACCGCAATAACCGTCACGGGTATCCCCGGCAGAAAAATATGAAAGTAAGCCCCGATCGCCGCCGCAATGGCCGGCGGGGCAAAAAGGAATTCGATCAGCTGCGCCACCCCTGCAATAAACCCCCAATCCCGCCCAAGCCCCCGCGTGGCATAGTCAAAGACACCACCCGCCCGCGGGATCGCACAGGCCAGCTCGGTATAAGAAAAAGTGAACGTAATATAAAGCACGATAACCCCGGCCGTGGCAATGGCCAGTCCCAGGGTCCCTCCCTCCGCCAACCCAAGATTCCAGCCGAAATACATCCCGGAAATGACATACCCCACGCCAAGCCCCCATAACAAAAGCGGCCCAAGGCTCTTTGAAAGTCCTTTTTCCATTCCCTGAATATAAGAAAAAAAGGCCCCAAAGAGGCCTTTTCCTGTATACACTATATACTCGACTTCACCTTATTTATCCCAAAAGAGCGTCGGCGAATACAACGTCACCGACGGCACATTGTCCGCATTGAAATTGAGTTCGCTCTGCGGATACAACAGCCGCCGCGGGATCTGATTCCCCGTAGTGCTCACCAGCGTCGGTGACCCCGTCCGCCGCCAAAGCGTCCACACCTCCGGATTCAGGAACAACGCAACATATTCCTCCGAAGCGATCTTCGCGATCGCCGCATCCGTCCCCACAGGCAACGTCCCATGCGCGGTGAGATATACGGCGGCATCCCCGGGGTCGACCCCGAGTTTCTTCATGTTGGCAGTGATCGCCGCCTGATACGAGCTCTGCGCAGTCACCAGCGAACCCCCACTCCGCAACGTCGCCTCCGCGATAGCGAACAGCATCTCGTCATACGTGATCAACTCCGTCGGGGAATTGATCATATTGTAGTAATTCATCGCCGTTCCGGCAGCATCCGTACTGTCCAGGTCCAGCGCCCCATAACGCGGGTCATTACTCGCTGTCATACTCGCGGCAAGCGAACTCTGCGGCCAGTCCTCATCGCCCGGCCGGTCCCGGTAGAATTGGTACCAGGGATTGGCCGAGGTCTCGGTCGTACCCCAGACGTACTGGGCATTATCCGCACTGGAGGTAAAGGACTGGGCAAATTCCTGCAGCGCAGTGGCTGCCATCTGCGGACTGCCCTTGCTCTGATGCAAGGCCAGCCGGCCCTTGATCGCATGTCCGAACTTGATCCACTTGGCCTCATCACCCTTGTAGATCACATCCTGCGTGGTCGGAACCAGCACACCCGCATCGGGCGACTGTAGCATTGCCGTACCGACATTGATCAGCGAAGCGATCGTATCATACAACCCCAGAGCCTTGTCATAGGTCGGGTGCAGGATGGCCTTTTCCGCATTGCCATGCAATGCCTGCGAATAGGGAAGGTCACCCCACAGATCGACCGCCACCTGAAGTTGATAGGCCATAATGATCCGCGCGATGCCGCCATACCGGTTATAGCCGCCCTTGTCGGCGATCTGGATCAGGGTATAGTCATTCTGCATGGTCGACGTGTAAAGGTCGGGCCAGAGGTTGTCGAAGACGCCCGGATTCAGACCATACAGGTAATACGTCTGAGACTGGCTGTTGGCGCCGAACATTTGCTGAGTGAGCAGGGCCGTGAACCTCGACTCGTCCCCACCCTGTGTATAGGCAAGGGCCGCTTCCACCGTGGGCAATAAAAGGTCGGGCGTCACCGCGGCAAGCGCATTCGGATTGACGTTATAGTCGGTCCAAAAAGTTTTTTTACAGGAAGTAGTGATCAGGATACCGCTGATCATCACCATCAAACCTGCTTTATATCGTAATTTCATTTTATGCATTTTAAATGTAAAGACTAGAGGCCGAGATTCAGACGAAGGCCGTAACTTTTCGTATTGGGGTTATTGAAATAATCAAGCCCTTGCACGTTGCTGGGTCCGCCAAGACTCGTCTCAGGATCCACACCATCATATTTCGTCCATACATGCAGGTTATTGGCAAAGACCGTCAGCGAAAGGGTCTTGATCGGTCCTTTGTTCAGCATCTTCCGCGGCAGATCGTAGCTCAGGCTGAGCTGCCGGATCCGCGTGAACCCGCCGTTCTCGATATCCGTCTCCTGGCCGCCGCCAAAGCTGTTGCCGGTATTCTGCCAGTAGAATTGGTTAAAGGTCGACTGGATGGTATTCGCGGCGCCCGGCCCCGGCTTCTCCACCCCACCTTCATTGTGTACCACATTCCCGTTGTCATCCAGGTGACCCAACAAACCCTTGAAGACCGTGGCCTCACCGCGGTTAGACGTCTCGAGCGCAGTTCCCTTGTTGGCCAACGCTCCACGGGTACCATTCCACATGGCGCCGCCATGCCGCACGTCGATCTGGACGCCCAGCATAACGCCCTTATAAGACAGGTTGCTGATCACACTGCCGGTCCAGTCAGGTGCCGGATTCCCCAGGATCACATTGGGACCCACCGCGCCGGACAACGGCTGCGCATAGCTCGCAGAACCCGTCCGGTCGTCGATAAGCAGGGGACTCTTCAGGTCCGTAGGAACGGAATGCGGATTCGTATTGCCATAGATAACCCCGAAAGGCGCACCCTGGACCGCATAGATCCCGGCCTCGCCACCCGATCCAAAACCACCCATAAAGAAGGTCTGGATGCCCGGATAGAGCTTGACGATCTTGCTCACGTTACGGCTCCAGTTCACGATCACATTCCACTTCAACCCATAGGCCGTCTGCACCGGCGTACCGTCCAACGTCAGTTCAAGACCCTTGTTGGTGATGGTAGGCCCGTTTACCAGTGTACCGGCAAACCCGGTAGTAAACGGTATAGACACCGGCATGATCCCATCCTTCGTTTTACTGTAGTACACCGTCGCATTGAACGTCAGCCGGTTCCGGAGAAAGCCAAGATCAACCCCGCCCTCATACGAAAACGTGTTCTCCGGTTTCAGATCCGGGTTGCCCAGCGTTGCAATAGCCGAGCTGATCTGGTAGCCGGCGCTTCCGTTAGCCGGGAACTGGATCCCCCCGGTGAACCCATCGTTAAAAAGCGCAGTGGTATAGGGCGTGTTAAGCGAATACGGCGCGGCATCCTTACCTACCTGCGCGAAGGAGGCCCTCAGCTTCCCGAAGGATAACAAGTTACTTTCCTTCATCGACGGCAGCTCGGTGAATACCCAACCCAGGCTCGCGGAAGGATAGAAGAAGGTATTGTGCGCCGCCGGTAGTGTGGAAGAGGTCTCGTCCCTCGCCGTAACGGACAGGAACAGCATCTTCTTATAATTCAATTCCAGGTCGGCGTAGAATGCCATCGTCCGCTTATGGATATCCGTTTCCGCCGCCAGGTACGACTGCGCATTCGAGATATCGTAGAAGCCACTCACATTGAAGCCGTTCCCGGTCGTAAGCTGATTGTTGTTGGCCGACGTGAAATAGTTATGGCCTATCAGCAGCGAGGTCTGCCAGTCATCGCCAAAGTTCTTATGCAGATTCACGATGAAGTCCGAGTTGAATTGCGTGACGTGATAGTTGTTCAGATAGATCGCCCCCGCCGTCGCATTGCTGGAATTGATGTCGTACGCCGTCTTGTCGTTCTGCGCATAGACATCACCGCCTACCCGGTAGGTCAGCGAGATCCAGGGCGCAACGATAAAATCGGCCTGCCCCAGACCAAAGACCCGGTCCAGATCGGAATGCGTGGGCGCATTGTTCACCACCCAAAACGGATTGTCATATCCTCCGTTACCGCGGAAAGCCCGCTGGGTGCCATCCGGAAATTCATACGCCTCCCGGTGATTGGCGGCCTTCGACCCAAACCCGTCGGAGTTATCAAAGGTCACCGGCGTCCGGACAAGCCCCAGCATCACCCCGGAAATATTGGAGCCCTGCTGCACCTTGTAGTTGGTCGAGTGAATATAGTTGATGCTCGCCGTTGTCGACAGCCGGTTGCTGATCTTCGATGACCCGCTCAGGCTGAGCGTCGTTTTCTCGTACTTAGCCTTGGGGATGATCCCCGTCTGCGAAACATTGCCCAGCGACAACCGGTAACCCGAACTCTCATTCCCACCCGACAGCGATATATTATTGTTATAGGTCAACCCCGTCTTGAAAAAATTGTAGCGGTCATAAGGCGTCACCGGCATCTTGGCATTGGGACTCGACTTGCCGACGATGTTGCCGTGCTTGTCATAAGGATAGTCCGTCGCCCCATCCCACGCCAGGGTGTCTATCTTGGCCCCCCAGGAGGTCGATGCCCCGCTTTCCGGCGGAGCATACTGTCCGTTTGACCCCTGAGACCACTGGTCCTGCAACTTCGGCAACAAGCCTACCTTGTCCAGGGTCACCGAGGAATTGAAACTGACCGACGTCCTGCGGCCCGGACCACCCTTCTTCGTCGTGATCACGATCGCCCCGCTGGCGGCCTGAAGCCCGTACAAAGCCGTGGCCGCCGGTCCCTTCAACACGTTGATCGACTCGATGTCGTTGGGATTTAGGTCATTGCCGCGGTTGGTCGGCTGCTGGCCGCCGATCAGGTTGCCATTCGCGCCGTTGGAATTGTTCCCCGCGCCCGCCGTCGCATCGAAATTGTTGATGGAGTTGTCGATAGGCATCCCATCGACTACAAGCAGCGGCTGGTTGTTACCCGTGATGGAAGTCGCACCCCGCAACCGCAGATAGGTGCCTCCGCCCGGATCACCCGTACTCTGGATAACCGTCAAGCCGGAAGCCTTCCCCTCCAGCTCGCCCAGCGGGTTCCCCGTCCCGGACTTGTTCAACTCATTCCCATCGATGGTTTGCTGCGCCGTCGTCAGCGATCTCTTCTCCTTCCGGATACCAAGCGCCGTCACGACCACCTCGTTCAGATTGCGCGTTTCCCGCATCAACGTCACCGATAAAGCACCACCCGCTCCGATCGGGATATCCTGTGAGACAAATCCCACCGCACTGACGACAAGGGTATTCCGGCCCGAAGGCACATTGATCCGGAAACTGCCGTCCGGCCCCGCGCTGGTCCCCCCACGCGCTCCCTTAACATTGATGGATGCCCCCGCCAACGGATTGCCGGTCGAATCGGTCACCTTCCCGGTCACTTCCCGGTTCTGCGCCTCTACCAGCACCGATACCAGCAGGGTTGCTACGAGACATAGAATAAGCTTTCTCATTTACTGTTGGTTTTGTTTTGGTTAAAATGTAGATTAATTCTGCCCGGTTAAAGAGCCATTTTGTCCCTTTCCCGGACAAAAAAGACACAAAAAATAAGATACCTGACGCACGCACCCTGGACATTGTTACCCAAACCGGAAATCAGATTACCCAAACCCGTTATATGTCGACTAAACTGTAACCTACCAAATTGGTAGGGTAGCAAAAAAGTTGCGATCGGGCGAATTGCCGCAAAACAATTGAAACAAATTCCTGATCCGTTGAAACTTCACCGGATCATTGAAAAAAACGGGGAAACCATTGAAAAACTCCCTGGCAGGAGGCTGAAAAATTTGATGACGCGGCGGCTGGGATCGGCGCTGGGCCGAGGTTGTAGGCGATCATTGACCTTGGGGTCCGGGCAAAAAAAAGCAGGTGGTAGAAACCACCTGCGGGTCACATGAGAAAACTTCTAAGGACAACTTTGTGTTCTGATCCGGGGAAGTTGCCCATTAGTATAATTCCTTTACCCCGGAATTGAGTTAATTAAGTCACACACGGAAAGATAACTACATTTTATTTCCGCGATTGGGTAAACTGACTCAAACGGGAATTTTCAGGTTCCAATGGTAGTAATTAAGGTATGAACGTGGGAACCTTCATCACCACTCAACCCGCCGCCGCTCCGCTCGTACTCACGTTGTATTCCTTTTGCAATAAATTAACTTTTCTAATACAGCACAAATAGATTACTTGCCGTTATTCCAATCTACTACACCAACTAACGGAGTAATCCGTCTCTCATCATTCTCATTACAGAAAAAACTATTCATCCGGCGCAAACCCGGATCCAAACCTGCTATGAATAAACAGATCGCTTTGAACGACCGGCTCGTAAAGACCATAGGCATCCCTGCCCTGGGCCTGTTCATCCCTAACTTGTCCGGTCTCATCACAAATCGACTCTACACACCCTCCGAACTCGCCGCCTGCTACCTCTTCTTCATCGTCGTCGCTTTCCTCGTCTGGGAAGGCAACGTTCGCCTCATGTACTACATAAGAGAAAAATTCCCGTGGTCGAAAATAGCTTACTCAAAGATCATCATCGCCCTCTTCTTCGCCAACATCGTCTACTCCGGCGCCGTCTCCCTGCTCCTGCTGCGCCTCTGGCAATTTTGCGCAAAAGAACCGCAGGGTGAGAACCAGCACCTCATCAACAGCGTGCTCATCATCATCATCGCCGCCTGCTTCATCACCAATATTTACGAGATACTCTTCCTCAACCTTGAAAAAGAATACAACGAAACCCGGGTCGAACAGCTGAACGTTGCCAAGGCCCAGGCCGAACTCGAAGCCCTCAAAAACCAGATAGACCCACACTTCATCTTCAACTCCCTCAATACCCTGTCCTTCCTCATCACCCGCGACCCAAAAAGCGCCCGGCTCTATAACGACACCCTCGCCCGGGTCTACCGGTATATCCTCAGCAACAAGGAAAGAGATCTCGTCCTCCTCCGGGAAGAAGTCGAATTCATCAGCAACTATTTCTACCTGCTGAAAATCCGGTTCGCCGACGCAATCAGCATGTCCATCGAAATAACCGACCTGTCCGCCGAAAACTACCTGATCCCCCCAATCTCCCTCCAGGCCCTCGTGGAAAATGCAATAAAACATAATGAGTTCAGCGAGAAAAAACCGCTCGCCATCGACGTCTCTATATCCTCCGACCACGTCATCGTCCGAAACGTCATGAACCGCCGGAGCAACCCCCAGCCAACATCGAAGATTGGCCTGAGCAACCTCGACAACCGATACAAGCTGATCACAAAACGCAATATCCAGGTGGAAAATAATTTCGAGTCCTTCGTGGTAAAATTGCCGATCGTCCGCTTCTAAGACCGGCTATATCTTTAGTCCGTTTGATATGCAACATTGACCAGAAGGATTACGTCTTACCCTCGGATCGCGGGATAAA
>NZ_DASYCH010000080.1:0-17051 GCF_036500295.1 Puia sp.
TCCATTCGGCGTTCAATGCGCCGCGTTGCTTATGGCTCTTCTTATACTTCAATTCGTGCAAGCCGTCGAGCGTCTGCAGATCGATGCCGAAGGTTTTCGCCATGTTCTGCATCAATTGATGTGCGTCCGTGCGGAAAGCTACCGCACATTGTAATAGTTCAGCCTTCTTTTGCCGGATTTTTTCACTTGCCACGCTGGGGTAGATCGCCAGATTCCTATCCCACACTCTATGGCTAACGTGATGATCCGGAAATGCAAACGTCAGGGTCAACAGGTATTCGTCGGAGATGGTCGAGTAGGTAAATTGGATGGATTTGTGTCGTTGCAATAGCAGCTGGAGGCCTGCCAAAGTTGGGAGTTGCTTGCCGATGTCAATTCTGATCATTCTACCTTCAAAATAAGGAAAAATTCGGCGAAAGCTAAAGTTGCTATGGTAACGGCCTTAAATCATTGCCGACCGTCCAGCGTTCAGACCTGTAACTTCATGACAATAAAGCGTTTAAGAAATTGACCAGACTTGCTACTGAATATATTGAACCATAAAAACCCGCCATAGAAGCGGGTTTTAAAGAGTGTAGAAAAAAAGTGATGGACTGGAATCAAACCGCGTCTTCTATCATAAACGAAGGAAGGCAATGCGTAAGAATTGGCCTCAAGAAATATTCTACAGATTGTAAGTGATTGATAATTAGTTGTATGCAAATACTCTTGTGAAGCAAGTTAAAAGAAAAAAGGCCCACCAAGTGGACCTTTTACTCAAGTGCGGGCGATAGGGGTCGAACCTACATGGATTGCTCCGGCAGATCCTAAGTCTGCTGCGTCTGCCAATTTCGCCACGCCCGCAAATAATCATCTCAACCAATCTATAGAATTGCCAGCAAATTTCCAGCAATTTTTCCTGCTCCGAGATCAGATTATATTGCTTTAAATCGCAATATCCTGATATCCAAGCGAAGTTAAATAAGGCAAGACTAGATTCAGGATAGTAAAGAGAGATCCTAAGTCTAGTGCGTCTGCCAATTTCGCCACGCCCGCGACAGGTTGTCCTTTGCACCTTGCGGTTTGCAAAGGGATGCAAAACTAGGGCTTTTTTTTGTAAATTCGTAGAGTATGGATATGGAAACCGTCGCAGCGATACCGAAATACAATCTTACGGAAGACCAGGAGAAGAAACTTATTCTACGCGAGTACCGGGCCCTGCTTCGTGCCCTGAAGCCCAAGCTCAAGACGGGCGACAAGGAACTCTTACGCATCGCCTTCGAGATGGCGGCGGAAGCGCATAAGACGATGCGCAGGAAGAGTGGTGAGCCGTATATTCTTCATCCCCTGGCCGTGGCCAGGATCTGCTCGGAGGAGATCGGCCTGGGTGTCAGATCGACCATCTGCGCCCTGCTTCATGACACGGTGGAAGACACCGATATTACGCTGGAAGATATCGAGCGGGAGTTCAGCGGGGAGATCGCAAGGATCGTCGACGGGCTTACCAAGATCTCCAACGTGGTGGATGTCAACGCTTCGCGCCAGGCCGAGAATTTCAAGAAGATATTGCTCACGCTGACCGATGACCCCCGGGTTATCCTCATCAAGCTGGCCGATCGCCTGCACAATATGCGAACGCTGGACAGTATGAAGCGGGAGAAACAGCTGAAAATTGCCTCCGAAACCGTCTATGTATATGCGCCGCTGGCACACCGGATGGGGCTGTATACGATAAAGACCGAGCTGGAAGACCTGGCGATGAAACACCTCGAGCCGGAGGAATACCGGGAGATCGCCCGCAAGCTGGCCGAGACCAAGCGGGAGCGGTCGCGGTATATCAACGAGTTTATAAAACCGCTGAAAGATAAGCTGGACAAGGCCGGCGGCTTTGATTTCGATATCTATGGCCGGCCCAAGAGTATCCATTCCATCTGGAATAAGATGCGTAAGAAGGGAGTTGCTTTTGAGGAGGTTTACGACCTCTTCGCCATCCGGGTCATCCTCAACTCCCCGCCGGAAAAGGAAAAGGAAGAATGCTGGAAGGTATATTCCATGATCACCGATGAATATAACCCTTCACCTGAGCGGCTTCGCGACTGGCTCAGCAATCCCAAATCAAACGGGTATGAGGCGCTGCATACGACGGTGATGGGTCCGCAGGGGAAATGGGTGGAAGTGCAGATCCGGTCCAAGCGGATGAACGAGATCGCCGAAAAAGGGCTTGCGGCCCACTGGAAATACAAGGAAGGCGCGGCCGATGAAAGCCGTTTCGACAAATGGTTCCAGCAGATAAGGGAGGTGCTCAACACCCAGGACAATGACTCCATCGATTTCCTGCAGGACTTCAAGACCAGTTTTCTGGCCGAGGAGATCTATGTATATACGCCGAAGGGCGATGTCAAGATGCTGCCCGTCGGCTCGACCGCGCTGGACTTTGCCTTTTCGATCCATAGCGCCATCGGCGTACAAACTATCGGGGCGAAGGTGAATCACAAACTGGTACCGATAAGTCACAAGCTGCGCAGCGGCGACCAGGTGGAGATCATCACCTCCAGCAAACAGAAGCCAAACGAGGACTGGATCGGGATCGTGGTCACGGCCAAGGCCAAGAGCAAGATCAAGGACGCCCTCAAGGAAGAGAAGCGCAAGATCGCCGATGAGGGGAAATATATCGTGCAGCGGAGGCTGGAGAATTTTGGAGCCGCCTATAACCAGCACAATATCGATGTCCTGACCGTATTTTACAAGCTGTCCTCTTCCCTGGACTTCTTTTACCAGGTATCAGTCCGGAATATCGATCTGAAAGAGCTGAAAGAGTTTCAGGTACTGGGGGACCGGCTCGAGCCGCCCAAGCCGGTGAGGCCCGTGGAACAGCGACCGGCGGATGCCGGAACGGCAACTGTTCCCCGCAAGGATACCGAACTCATCATTTTTGGCGAAAGCAGCGACCGGATCGTGTATAATCTGGCCAACTGCTGCAAACCCATCCCCGGCGACGACGTGTTCGGCTTTGTATCCGTGGGCAAGGGGCTCACCATCCATCGGACGAATTGTCCCAATGCCGCCAAACTGATGGCCAATTACGGCCACCGGGTCGTAAAGACCAAGTGGGCGAAGAATAAGGAGATCTCCTTCCTGACCGGTATCCGTATCGTGGGGATGGATGACGTCGGGGTCATCAATAAGATCACCAATCTCATTTCCGGGGAGTTAAGGCTGAACATCGCCGCGCTAACCATCGAGGCGAAGGATGGCCTTTTCGAGGGTAATATCCGCATCTATGTACATGATAAGGAAGAGCTCGACGAACTGGTTATCCGGCTGAAACAGCTCAATGGGATCAATACGGTGGTCCGCTATGATACGGAAACAGCCTAAATATTTGTCTTTTATAAAAGGCGCACTTCACCTATTTTTGCCGCTTCAAATAAGTATATTTAATGGTTGATGTAATCTTAGGCCTCCAGTGGGGGGATGAAGGAAAGGGAAAGATAGTAGACTATTTTGCGCCGCGCTACGACGTGATCGCCCGGTTCCAGGGTGGCCCGAATGCGGGTCATACCCTGTATGTCAAGGACAAGAAGATCGTGTTGCATCAAATACCTTCCGGCGTCTTTCACGAGAACACCCTGAACCTGATCGGCAACGGCGTTGTGCTGGACCCGGTTACTCTCAAGCGGGAATGCGAGTCCGTCGCGTCTTTTGGGGTAGACTACCGGAAGAATCTTTACATTGCGCAACGAACGCATCTCATCCTGCCGACTCACCGGGCGCTGGACAGGGCCTCAGAAATGTCAAAAGGACAGGAAAAAATCGGCAGCACCCTGAAGGGCATCGGCCCTGCCTATATGGACAAGACCGGAAGAAACGGTCTCAGGGTAGGGGATTTGCTGGATAAAAGCTTTACCACGCAGTATATCAAGCTTCGGCTCAAGCATCAGAAACTGCTTGACAGCCTCAATTTTCATGAAGATATCTCGGAATGGGAAGAGGAATTCTTCGAGGCCCTCGAGTTCATGCGTCAGTTTAAGATCGTCAACGGGGAATATTTCATCAACGACAAGATCTCGCAGGGCAAGAAAGTGCTGGCAGAGGGAGCGCAGGGAAGTATGCTCGATGTGGATTTCGGCACCTTTCCCTTTGTCACCTCGTCCAATACGATCTCTGCCGGTGTCTGTACCGGTCTTGGGGTGGCGCCACAGCAGATCAGGGATGTAATCGGTGTCAGTAAGGCCTACTGCACCCGGGTTGGTGGCGGACCGTTTCCAACCGAGTTGGAGGATGCCACGGGTGAAGAGCTTCGCCGGGTCGGGAACGAATTTGGCGCTACCACGGGCCGGCCGCGCCGTTGTGGCTGGATCGATGGGGTTGCCCTGAAGTTTGCCTGTATGATCAATGGCGTCACCAAGATCGTCATGACAAAGGCCGATGTGCTGGATGCTTTTGCCGAACTGAAAGTGTGCACCGCCTACAAGGTGAATGGCGAGACGACCCATGAGATACCCTTTCAGATGAACAAGTTGAAAATTGAACCCGAGGTGCAGTCTTTTGCCGGCTGGAAGAAGGATACGACTTCGGTGAAGAAATATAGTGAGTTACCGGAAAAGATGCGCGAATACGTCCAATTCATCAATAAATACCTGGGAGTCAAGATTGCGTATATTTCCAACGGACCGGGCCGGGATCAATTGATCGAGAATTTGGACCAGGAATAACAAGGAATAACGAGAAATAAATTGTAGTTTTTCCCGGGATCATTGAATAAAAATTAATTTTAAAAAAATTTGGCGGATTAAAAACTTCGCCGAAAATTTACATAACAATCTTATTGGACATGGCACCAAAATCTGATAAGGAGGGAAAGGGTTCAAAGAAATCCGCGCCTCAACCAAAGGAAACTCCGGAGAAACCATCACCGAAGGCCAAGAAGCCCGAGGACGATGATGATGACGATCCGGAAGATAATGATGACGCGCCCAAGGCGTCAAAGAAACCTGCGTCCAAGGCTGCGTCAAAATCGAAGAAAGAGGATGACGAGGATGATGATGACGAGGGGGAAGATTTTGAAGAAGTGGACGAGTGGGAAAAGGTAGAAGAAGAAGAGGAATGGGATCCCGACTTCGACGAGTTCGATATTCCCAAATCCAAGACCAAGAAGACGACAGGCGGCAACACTTCTAAAAAGACGACCAAGGGTGATGAAGATGACCTTGGCCTCGATGACGAATTCAAAGACCTCGACCTCTTCAACGACAGCGGCTTTGAAGAGGAAGAAGACGATTTTTAAGAAGTGAGAAGGACCTACCTTTCATTTCCCTTCACGTCTTTTCCTGATACGGATATAGAATTTATCAAACGACAAATGTTGACATGGGCCCGCCCGTTCAACATTTGTTGTTTTTTGGATAGTCACGCTTACGAATCTTCCCCACCGGCTTTCGATTGTTTATTGGGCGTGGGCGCCGTCGATACTTTTCGGGCGTCTGCGGGGAATGCTTTTCCCGGGCTGCAGCGGTGGGCTGCGGGTGTGGATGACTGGCTGCTGGGGCATTTTGCCTATGACCTCGCTGCGGAGACGGAGGGTATCGCCGGTTCCTTTCCCGACCCGATCGGGTTTCCCGAGCTCTTCTTTTTCCGGCCGGCCTGTCTTATTCTGTTGAAAAAGGGCTGCATGCGTATCGGAACCCTGGGGGAAGATCCCCAGGCGGTCTGGGAGCAGATTTGCGCGACGGTGCCTGATGAGGCTGCGGCGGGTCCGGTTGGTGCGGCGGCTCAGGTGGCTGCGGCTGCGGCTGCGGTTTCGGGGGCGGGCCCCATTGAATTTACCCCGCGATTTACCCGTGATGAATATCTTTCCACGGTCGATGCCTTACGCCGCCATATCCTTCGCGGCGATTGTTACGAGATAAACTTCTGTCAGGAGTTTTTTGCGCAGCCGGCGGCTATCGATCCCTATGCCGTCTGGCGGGCGTTAAGCCAGGCTTCGCCCAATCCCTTTGCCGCGTTTTACCGGCTCGACCATCGCTATCTGCTTTGTGCGAGTCCCGAGCGCTTTCTGAGGAAAACGGGTGACCGGCTTTTTTCCCAGCCTATAAAGGGAACTGCTTCCCGGCAAAAGCAAGACGCTGTTGCCGACAACAAGCAGCGGGATGAGCTTTATCATAGTGCGAAGGACCGTGCGGAGAACGTCATGGTCGTGGATCTTGTCCGGAATGATCTGGCCCGGATCTGTCGTCCCGGCTCGGTGCAGGTGACCGAGCTTTTTGGCATCTACCCCTTTCCGCAGGTGTACCAGATGATCTCCACCATCGTTGGGGAGATGCTGCCGGGGCTTGACTGGACGGAGGCCGTGCGGAATTGCTTTCCGATGGGGTCGATGACCGGTGCGCCCAAACACCGGGTCGTCCAGCTGATCGGGCGGTATGAGCGGTCGCGCCGCGGGCTTTTTTCCGGTGCGGTGGGGTATGTTACCCCTGAAAGGGATTTTGATTTTAATGTCGTTATCCGGAGCCTGCTTTACAACCAGCAGGATCACTACCTGTCCTACCTGGTTGGGTCGGGGATCACTTACTCCAGCGATGCGCGGGCGGAATACGAGGAATGCCTGGTCAAGGCGGAGGGGATCCGCAAGGCGCTGGGGCAACGGTAAGTGGCAGGAGCGGCGGCCGGAGGCGCCGGGAGAAAGAGAAAAGGGCCCTTTTTGAGGGCCCCTGTTGGTATCTATCTGAAAGTATCAAAAAACTACTTGTTAACGGCTAACCGGGTGCCTTCGGTGGAATCCCCGTCGCCGATCAGCTGGGCCGATTCCCTGAGGATATCGTATTTGCTGGCCAGGAAAAGGTCCATCTTGTCGGCCGGCAGTTTCAGGTCATAGCTGTTGTTGGTGCTGGCCATCACTTTGTCGAAATTGGGGTTATACCGCTGGAAGGTGGGCATATCCATCAGGGTATACTTGGCGATGACGGCGGATTGATATTTCCCCGAGACCTGCTCGGTCCGGGCCCGGGTCAGCTCCTGGGCGGTAAGGTCGCGGTGGAAGACATACATGGCCGAGCCGGAGAGCTGTTGGGTAGCTTCTTCGCGGGTGAGGGTTGTGACGCTACCCTGCCCTTCGAACATATATTGGGTGCCGATAAACTTTTTTACGTGGCTGCGGGACTCCGCGGGGAGGTATTTCTCCAGATCCCAGAAATTCCGGCTGCCGCTGCGATGGATGGCCCGGTAAACGTTGACCGTACCGGTATTATAGGCGGCGATAACCAGCAGCCAGTCGCCCAGTTCGTTGTACAGATCGCGGAGATAGGCGGCGGCGGCGCGGGTGCTTTTGTAATAATTCTTGCGCTCGTCGATGTTATGGTTCACCTTGAGGCCGAGTTCGCGGGCCGTCTGGGGCATGAGCTGCCAGGGGCCTTTTGCGCCTACCCGGGATACGGCGGTGGGCTTCAGGTTGGACTCGATGACGGCCAGGTATTTCAGCTGTTTGGGGAGGTTGTATTGGACCAGAACCGATTCGATGAGATTGAAATAGGGGCGGCCGGTGGCGCGGACGTTCTGGAGGTCTTCCCAGTTATCCTGGAGATAGTCCTGAATGAAATTAAGCGCTTTGGGATTCAGGCGAACGCCGTTGCTGCTGCCTACGTAGGCGGCCATGAACAGTTCCTGCGAGAGGGTCGTTGCCGTGGAAGAGTTGTCGACGTGTGGAAGGGAATTATTGGCCGCGATGCGTTCAGTGTCTGTAAGACATTGATTTTGAGAAGAATAATTCACCTTAGTAGGGTACATCCATCCTGAGCCGATGACGGTGATGCCCAACAATAAAAGTCTTTTGTTGTACATTGTCCAACGATTAAAGATTGGTAAACGGCCGTTATCGGCGTCTACAATCTTTCATAGGTAACGGAATACGGGGGAGATTGAATCTTAATCAACCATCAACCAAATACGGAAAAGTCGATCAGCTTCACATCTCTCAGTCACATAGAGTAGGATTTTCGTAGGACTTTATTGTTGCATCATCTGATGCGAGAATTGAAGCAAAGATAACTCATTAAATCGACTTGTCATAGCCTGCACACCAAAAGGCATGCCATTCGTGTGGCCGAAGAGTGGTAGGGAAATTCCGGGTATTCCGGTGAGATTGGCGTAAACAGTATAGATATCAGCGAGATACATGGAAATGGGGTCATCCATTTTTTCGCCGATGCGCCAGGCCGTGGTTGGGGCCGTTGGAAGGATAATAATATCGAAGTCTTTGAAAATCAAGTTAGTACGTTCGACGAGCAATTGTCGCACCTGCTGGGCCTTGGTGTAGTAGGCGTCGTAGTAGCCGGCACTCAACACAAACGTTCCCAGTAGGATACGCCGTTTGACCTCGCGGCCGAAACCCTCGCTGCGGGTGCGTTTGTAAAACTCTGTTAATTCAAGCTGTTTATCCGCGGTGCGATAGCCATAGCGGACCCCGTCGTAGCGGGCAAGATTGGAGGAGGCCTCCGCGGTGGTGAGGACGTAATAGGCCGGGACGATATAGTCCAGCAAGTCGAAGTCGATGGCTTCGACGGTATGTCCGGCCTGGCGCCATTCCGCCGTCCGTTGCAGGATGGTCTCCCTGATCTCGGGGTCGAGGCCGGGGTGGTCCAGCGCCTGTTTGAAGTAGGCGATGCGGTATTTCCGGCTGGGGGCTTCTCGCCAAACCGGGGGCGCCTGTTGTTTGAGTGTGCTGTCGTAGTCGTCTTCGCCCGCGATCACTTCCAGCAGGAGGGCGACGTCCCGGACGGTACGCCCGAAGATGCCGACCTGGTCGAAGGAGGAGGCGTAGGCGATGAGTCCGTAGCGGGAGACCCGGCCATAGGTGGGTTTAAGCCCCAGGATGCCACAGAAATCGGCCGGCTGGCGGACGGACCCGCCGGTATCGCTGCCGAGGCTGAGCATGCACAGGTTGGCCTGTACGGCGACCGCGCTGCCGCCCGAGGAACCGCCGGGTACCCGGTCATTATCCAGGGCGTTGAGGACCTTGCCGTAGGCGGAGTTCTCGTTTGTCGACCCCATCGCGAATTCGTCGCAGTTGAGATGACCGATGAGGATTGCTTCTTCAGCCAGCATTTTGTCGACGACGGTCGCGTTGTAGAGGGAGATGTAGTTCTGGAGGATATGCGAGGCGGCCGTGAGGGGATGGTCTTTGTAGGCGATGACGTCTTTTATGCCGATGACGACACCGTGTAATCTGCCCATCGGTTTTCCGGCCTTGCGTTGCCGGTCGAGTTCGCGGGCTTTTTCGAGGGCTTCTTTATCGTATACGGCGGTATAGGCGTTGAGGTGCTTTTGCCGATCGATCGCCGATAAATAGGAAAGGACCGCTTCTTCGCATGAAGCAGTCCCTTCCTGTAAGGCCGTATGATAGTCTTGTATGGAGTAAAAAGTAAACAGCCGGCGAGTGAAATTAATTAGGGCTGAGAAGGAGTGCTGGCGCTGGCGGGCTTGGTGTCTTTTTCGTTCATCCCGTCTTCCAGTTCTTTCTTCACGTTATTTTTGGCATCGTTAAACTCACGAATACCCTTACCCAGACCGCGCATGAATTCGGGGATCTTGCGTCCACCAAACAATACGAGAACGGCCAGGATGATCAGCACCCACTCACTGCCTCCGGGCATCGAGATCAAAAAAGTTGTCATAATCAGATTCTTTAAAGTTGAGCTGTAAAGTTAATACTAAAAAAGAAAAAAGGACCGCGAAAGGCGGTCCTTTTTGTTAATATGCTGTTTACGCGGTTTTGGACTATTCCGTAACCACTCTCTTTTCCTTGATACGAGCGCTCTTGCCGCTGCGTTTGCGCTGGAAGAACAGTTTTGCGCGGCGAACCCGGCCTACCTTGTTCAGATCCAACGACTCGATGTTGGGGGAAAACACGGGGAAGGTCCTTTCGACACCTACGCCGTCGGAGATCTTCCGGACGGTGAATGTGGCTGTCTTCCCGGTACCCTGGCGCTTGATCACGTCGCCTTTGAAGCTTTGGACACGTTCCTTGTTCCCTTCAATGATCTTATAGTTGACGGTAATGTTATCACCGGCTTTGAATTTCGGCAACTCTCTTTTTCCCGTCATTTGCTCGTGTACAAAAGCTACAGCAGCGTTCATAAAATTTTCTTTTAAAGGATGGCAAAGGTAATAACATTGGCGGTAAAAAACAAAGTTTTTTACCGGGCTACGTTAACGGCCCGTTTTTCACGGATGACGGTCACCTTTATCTGGCCGGGATAGGTCATTTCCGTTTGGATCTTCTGAGCTATTTCAAAGCTCAGCTTATCGCTGTCGATATCGGTAACCTTGTCGGCTTCGACGATGACCCGAAGTTCGCGCCCGGCCTGGATGGCATAGGCTTTTTCGACCCCGGGATAGGCGAGGGCGAGGTTTTCGAGATCTTTTATCCGTTGCAGATATTGCTGCATGATCTCGCGGCGGGCACCGGGGCGGGCGCCGCTGATGGCGTCACAGGCCTGGATGATCGGGGCGATGACATATTGCATTTCCACTTCGTCGTGGTGGGCGCCGATGGCGTTGACGACGGCGGGGTTTTCCCCGTATTTCTCTGCCAGCTTCATCCCCAGGAGAGCATGGCTCAGTTCGGTCTCTTCGTCGGGAACCTTACCGATATCGTGCAGTAACCCGGCCCGCTTGGCCAGTTTGGGGTTCATGCCGAGTTCGGCGGCCATGATACCGCAGAGGTTGGCTACTTCCCGGCTGTGCATCAGCAGGTTCTGGCCGTAGGAGGAGCGAAACCGCATTTTGCCGACGATGCGCACCAATTCTTTGTGTAAACCGTGAATGCCCAGTTCGATAACGGTACGTTCGCCAATTTCCATCACCTGTTCTTCAATCTGTTTCCGGGTTTTTTCCACGACCTCCTCGATACGGGCGGGGTGGATACGGCCGTCGGAGACCAGGCGTTGGAGCGAAAGGCGGGCGATCTCCCTGCGGAGGGGATCGAATGAGGAGAGGACGATGGCTTCCGGGGTGTCGTCCACGATGAGGTCAACGCCGGTGGCGGCCTCGATGGCGCGGATGTTACGGCCTTCACGACCGATGATCTGGCCTTTTATTTCGTCGCTTTCGAGATTGAAGACGGTGATCGAGTTTTCGATGGCTTGTTCGGCGGCGGTACGCTGGATGCTTTGGATGATGATCTTCCGGGCCTCTTTATTTGCTTTCTGCTTGGCGTCGTCGATGATCTCCTGCTGGAGGGCGAGCGCGCGGCTCTGCGCTTCCTGGCGAAGGCTTTCCACCAGCTGTGATTTTGCTTCTTCGGCGGTCAGTCCGGCGATCTTTTCCAGGCGGCGGATATGTTCTTCCTGGTGTTTTTCCAGTTCGGTCCGTTTGTGATTGACGACTTCGATCTGGCGATTGAGGTTTTCCTTGATGGCTTCGTTGTCCTTGGACTGTTTATCCAGGTTGTCGATCTTCTGGTTGATGCTCTGCTCTTTCTGCTTTATCCGGGATTCTGTGTCGTTGGCCTTCCGGTTTTTTTCCAATACCTCTTTATCGTGTTCGGCCTTGAGCTGTACGAATCTCTCCTTGGCTTCCAGCAGTTTTTCTTTTTTAAGGTTCTCGGCGGTTATCTGGGCATCGCCGACGATCTTTTTTGCCTGGCGTTCAGCCTCTTCTACTTTCCCCTGATTGTCTTTTTTAGAGAGGGCCTTTCCTAAAACGAACCCCAGGACCAGGGCGATGACGCCCACTATGACGACAATAACTGTTTCTGTCATTGAATTTTGAATTTAAAGCGTTCACAATCATATAATTCTTGTTGATTATCACGATTGTATGAATAATGAAAAATCCGACGGACACGAGGTCCGTCATTAACGTTAGTTGGCGAAGATAATGAATCGAGGTCAAAAAACGGGTTGTTCCACGCAAAAGAGCCGTTGGAAACGGCTCGACCGAAGGTCAATCATTAGCGCTTTGCGCGAATGGGCCTAAGTTCCACGAGAGAGGCCTATTCGCGCATATTCATAAAACCTTGTCCAGCTGTTGTTCCATGCGAGCGAGGGCATCCAGGACGGTCCGATCCAGACCCGGGGCTCCTTCCGTGGCCGGCTGGGTGGCGTACCAGAGGACGACCATGGCGATATAGTCCTGCATATCCCGGCCGGCGAACTGGGTTTTGAATTCGATGACCTTGTCATTGATCAGCTTCAGGGTCTTTCTGACGACCTCTTCGTCCTGAGGTTCGATCTTTATCCGGTAGGTCCGGTCCCCGATGACAACATTTATTGGGATTAACTCTTGCATAGTTGAAATACTTGTTTTATATTTATCCACACCTTGTGCACAAGGGATCATGGCGAGGGAGAGAGGTTCGCGGCTATTCTGACGATTGACACAGACCTTATAAAAATAAAGAACGTTGAAACCAATACCCTATCTAAAAACTACAGCCATGTTCCTAAAAGTCAAGTCCCCCGTCTTTATCGACCATCTGACCATCCAGGTCGATCAACCACAGAAATGCTTATTGAAGGCCGTTTTAAAGGATGACACCGGCCTGGTCTGCCGAGGTCTGGAAACAGAGGTCGAGAATGATCAGCAGGAGTTGGACTGGAATGGCCTCAACGATCTGCCTTACGGTGTCTACACGCTCGAAGTATCACGCGGAAAGGATGAGATGAAAATGCGATTGGTGAAAAGGGTTTGACCGGTCATTATTCACCCAGCATTGTGATACACCGGTCGATTTCCCGGATGTACTGCCCAAGCCTTTTTTCCAACGCCCGTTTTTCCCCTTCACTCATCGACGCTTTGGTCGCTTTTAATATCTCAACCTGTTGTTGTAACTGTTCCAGTTTCGCCACCTGGTTCATGTGAGCGTGCTGGAGCTGGCGTAACTCCTCCCTGATCTTTCCATTCTCCTTCTGCAGAAGATCCCGTTGCCGCAGCAATTGCTGCAGCTTCTCCTGGATCCTTCTGACCCGAAGCTCTGCTTCTCCCGCAGGGGGACCCTGTCTGCCCGCACTGTTGTTTTCTTCGCTCATTGGCGATTGTTTAAAACGGACCGGAGGCCCGTCGGCCGCAAGGCCAATAATTACTTTCGGATCTCGGCCTGAACCTCTTTTTCCAATGCACCCATGATGCGTCCCACCATGCCGTCGATCTCCTTATCGGTCAGCGTCTTTTCTTCATCGAGGAAGGTGAAGCTGATCGCAAGTGATTTTTTGTCTTTGCCGAGCTTCTCACTTTCAAATATATCGAAAAGCTTTACTTCCTGCAATTTATCCAGCTTCGCACCCCGGATGGCCTTTTCCACCCGCTCGTAGGCGAGGGACTGGTCGACGATGATCGCCAGATCGCGGTATACCGGCAGCTGCCGTGGCAGTTCCCGGAATTCGATCTTTTTCTTCAGGGCCGTTTCCAGCAGGTCCGCCCATCGGAAATCGGCAAAAAAGACCTCCTGTTTGCAATCGAACCGCTTTAGCCCTTCGGGCTTTACCGAGCCGATCTCCAGCAGGGTCCGGCCTTCCTGGACGACCGCCAGCCCGGATCGCAGCTTAGGGTGTTGCAGCGGTTGCCAATCCGGTGTACGGAGACCCAGGATGGGGAAGATGCGCTCGCAAAGGCCCTTTACGTAGAAGAAATCCATTCCTTTTCCCTTGCCTTTCCAGGAGTCTTCCTGAAGCGTTCCGGTCAGGTACAGGCAGAGATGGTTTGTCTCGCGATAGTCTCCTACGTCTGCTGTGCTATAGGTTTTACCAAATTCAAAAAAACGTAACTGGCCGTTCTTGCGGTTGAGGTTAAAGCTTACCGATTCCAGACCGGTTTCCAGCAGGGACGGCCGCAGGACGTTGAGTTCGGCGGTGAGGTTGTTGATCATCTTAACGGTGGTTTCCAATTCCTCGCCGCTGAAGTAAGCGCTATTCGTGATCGAGTTTGTCAGGATCTCGTTGAAGCCCTGGCCGACGAGGTAGTGGGCGACGGCCGACTTCCAGGAGGCCTGGGAGGTATCCGCCTCCACGGAGGGCGAGATGGTGATCGCGGCCGGGATGGCGATGTTATCCAGTCCATCGATGCGCATGATCTCTTCCACGAGGTCGGCCGGGAGGCGGATATCCGGCTTATGCCAGGGTACGGCCACATGGATCACGTCGATGCCCTCTTTTATGATCTCAAAACCGAGGGATTGCAGGATATTTTTTACGGTATCGGGGTGATAGCTTTTTCCGCTCAGTTTTTTCAGGTAGTGATATTTCAGACTCACTTCGACCTTGTCGGCGGAGGCCGGATAAACGTCGACGATCCCTGAGGCGATCTCGCCGCCGGCCAGCTCTTTGATCAGCAAGGCCGCCCTTTTAAGCGCATTTACCGTGCCGGAAATATCCATTCCTTTCTCAAAATGCGTGGCGGCGTCGGTGCGCAGGCCGTGGCGGAACGAGGTCTTGCGAATATCGGTGGGATTGAACCAGGCGCTTTCGAGAAAGATGTCCCTGGTCTTGCCGGTGATCCCGCTATGCAGGCCGCCGAAGACCCCAGCGATGGCCATCCCTTCTTTCGCGTTGCAGATGATCAGGTCTTCCGCGGACAATTTCCGTTCTTTCTCATCCAGCGTCACGAAGGGGGTTCCTTCGGGCAGGTTTTTGACGATGATCTTCCCGCCGGTGATGGCATCGAGGTCAAAGGCATGAAGGGGCTGGCCCAGCTCATGCAGGACGAAATTGGTGATGTCGACGATATTGTTGATGCTGCGGATGCCGATGGCCTTCAGCCGGTCCTTCATCCATTGCGGGGACTCGCGGATGGTGATGCCTTTTATCGTCAGGCCGGAATAGCGGCCGCAGCTTTTGGTGTTGAGGATGCTGATGTCCACGGGATTGCCGGTCTGGTCAGGCTTGAAGGCATTGAGTGAGGGGAATTTTGGCCGGTATTCTTTGTTCTCGTGATGGGAAAGCCAGGCGCAAACGTCCCGCGCGACCCCCCAATGGCTCATGGCGTCCATATGATTGGGGGTGAGCCCGATCTCGATCAGGTGATCCGAGTAGGGGTGAAACAGGTTGGCCGCGGGTGTACCGGGTTTTGCATCGGCGGGCAGTACGATGATCCCATCATGGTTCTCACCCAGGCCGATCTCGTCCTCGGCGCAGATCATCCCGTGGCTTTCCACCCCGCGGATCTTTGCGATCCTCAGCGTTATCGGCTCGCCTTTTACGGGATAGATGGTTGTTCCCGGGAGGGCGACGATCACCTTCTGCCCTGCGGCGACATTGGATGCCCCGCAAACGATGGATAGCGGTTCGGCGCCGCCTGTATTGACCTTTGTCAGTTTCAGTTTATCGGCGTTGGGATGGGGGATGCATTCCAGCACTTCCCCGATGACCAGGTCTTTTAAGCCGCCTTTTATGGATTCATAGGTTTCCAGATGTTCCACTTCCAGCCCGACGGATGTTAAGATGCGGGAAAGCCGTTCCGGCTCGACCGATACCGGCAGGTAATCACAAAGCCAGTTGTAACTTATTGTCATAATATACCGTAAATGCGTTTTGGGCAAAACTAACGCATTTACGGTAAAGCGCTAACGTCTGTTGACCTTCGGCCCGCGCCACCGGCGCGGACCTCGGTCGCGGGCTACGCCTGTGGACAAGCCGCTTTCAGCGGCTTAGGGGTGCCAGGGTAGAATATTTGATAAATAATTTCGTTTTACATATGACCGGACCCTGGGCAAATGTTAATACTTTTGCATACGTTTTACTTTACGCGGACATCCAGGTCCTATAGTTAACCTAAATGTTGATCTATGAATAAGCATCTTCTCTTTGCAGGGGCTATTGCCCTTGGTTTAAGCGCCTGCGGCCCGGTGTATGTGGTCCATCAGGATCCTCCGCCACCGCCGCCTGCCGCCCCGGCACCACCGGAAGACGTTACCTACCAGACTTTTTACGACCAGCTCAGTCCTTACGGCCAATGGATCGAAATGCCGGATTACGGTTATGTATGGTTGCCGGATGCCGGCGCCGATTTCAAACCCTACGCCAGCAATGGCCACTGGGTTTATACGGACGAGGGTTGGGCCTGGGATTCGGGTTATCCCTGGGGCTGGGCTACTTTCCATTATGGCCGGTGGTTCTTTCAGGACGGCTATGGCTGGATGTGGATGCCCGGCAATGAATGGGCTCCCGCCTGGGTCGAATGGCGGAACAGCGATGATTACTACGGCTGGGCTCCCCTGGGTCCCAATATCGGCTTCAATGCAGCTGTCGGCGGCGGTTATGCTCCGCCAGCCTATTCCTGGTGTTTTGTGCCTCACCAATATATCGGCAGCCCGCAGATCAATAACTACTATGTCCGGGAGACCAATAATGTTACGATCATCAACCGGACGACGGTCATCAACAATACGACCGTGGTCAATCGCAGCAGGAACGGCCGCTATGGCGGTGGACCCGATGCCAATGATGTCGCCAGGTTCAGCGGCAGGCCTGTCCGGCCGGCGGTTATCCGTGACGGCCGTAACCCGGGCGACCGCGGTAACAACGGCAATGACCTTACGGTCTATCGTCCCAGGGTGAATGCGGCTTCGGCAGGTGATAACCGGCCCGGCGCCGGCAATAACCGTCCGGCGCCTTCCCGGGTGCAGTCACTGAACAATGCACGGCCGGTTAACCGCAACAGCTGGAACAACCAACCGACGCGGACCAACACGGGGTATTCCAACAACCCGAATAACCAGCAGGGGCAGGGCGGCAATCAACCGGCGAACAACAACCCGTATACGCGGCCCGGTGCGCAGCCAGCCAACAATCCGCCGGTAAACAATCCACCGGTCAATAACCGGCCTATCTTTAATCAGCCGGCGAACAACCCACCGGTGAATAACCCGCCGGCGAACAATCCGCCGGTGAATAACCGGCCTGGCTATAACCGGCCGACCTATACTCCTCCGGTGAACAATCCTCCGGCCAACAACCCTCGGGGTAATAATCCGCCGGCGAATAATCCCCCGGTAAACAACCGGCCGGCGAACAACAATCCTTTTAACAGGCCCGGGGCGCGGCCGGCAAATAACCCGCCGGTGAACAATCCGCCGGCGGCGC
>NZ_DASYCH010000081.1:0-46399 GCF_036500295.1 Puia sp.
CCACGATGGCGATATTGATACTGGAGATGAATTGCGAACCGAATTGGGTGGTCTGTAATTGCAACCCTGTAACAGATTGCAGGCAAAGTGCATCCCCCATATGGAGTTTGCGGCCCAGGTTACAGAGCCCCACATAACTGATAAAGTCGTTTCGGATGGGTCCGCGGATGATCTTGTCGAAGATCCAGTCCATCTTTATAAAGATCACGATGGCTATGATAACGATCGCAAAAGCCGAACGCACGATATGCCAGCGCAACGCTTCCAGGTGGTCTATAAAAGACATCTCGTCCTGGCCCGGGTTCCGGTTTAACAGATTTAAAGCCATTGTGTTTTCTAAATTGAATGGGAGCAAAAAATTGGCGAAAATATAATTTTTTGCCCCCACACGCATAATGTCTGTACCCTTCGGCCTTCGGCCTCCGTGTACGAACCGAACTGCGTCCGGTTAAAGCTCCGCGAAATTAACTTGAAAATCCCAAATTCGGTCATTTTTGGCCCAGGTATAAAAAAAACAAGCACTCCATTACAGAGTGCATTGTTTACTCCTAACTGACCTATGAAAAACATCGCCTCCAGGGTAAGAGGGTAAATCTTTTTGGGGGGTAAGGCCGTCAGTTAGATATCGTTGCCTTACGAGAACGAAGTTGCTCAAAAACTCCAGAATGGAAAAATAAAGGAGGCTGTTTAACCACGGGTTAACATTGGTTAACGGCCCGGGGAAAGGCGCTATTTAAGCACCTTCAGCCTCACCATCTCGATCCTCGTATCGCTAACCCCGAGGATCTCGAATTCGTAATCGCCAATGATAATGCGGTCCTTCAGACGGGGAATGGTCTCGTGCTGATTGATGATAAACCCGGACAGCGTTTCCGATTCGTTCTCCGGCAGATCGAACCCATACTTCCGGTTGAGATAATCCAGCTCGAGCCGTCCGGAGAGGATAAACTCGTCGTTGGATAATTTTCGTTCTTCAAATTCTTCCGTGTCGTATTCATCCCGGATCTCACCAAAGATCTCTTCCAGCAGGTCTTCCATGGTCACGATCCCGGCGGTGCCGCCAAACTCATCGACCACCCAGGCGATGCTTTTCCGCTCACGGCTGAACTTATTGATCAAGTCGGTGGCACTCATGCTTTCCGGTACGGCGGGGATGGGATGGAGGATCGCCTTGATCGAAAGCGGCCCCTTGAAAAGATCCAATTGGTGGATATAACCCGTGACATGGTCGAGGTTGCCTTCGTAGACAACCAGCTTGCTTAGCCGCGTTTCCACAAACTTCTTCCGCACGTCCTCCATGCTCAGGCCGATGTCGATGCCCTCGATCTCCTTGCGGGGGACCAGGCATTCCCGTACCCGTACCTTGGGAAGGGCAAGCGCGGCCTCGAAAAGACTTTTGTTCAGGTCCTTGCCGTCCTCCTCAAGGTCTCCCGTCTGCTGTAGGAAATGTTCCAGGTCGGTGCCCGAAAAAGTATCTTTTCGCTCATCGATCCGCACATTGAAAACGTACTTCAGGATCCATTGCGCTATCGAGGCAAAAAAGCTGGCAAGCGGGTAAAAGAGCCGGTTGAAAAAATCCATCGTCTGCGCAAAAAACCCCAGAAGGGAGTCGCTCTTCGCACGGAAAAGGGCCTTGGGGATGAATTCCCCGAACAGGAGGATAAACAGCGAGGCGACAAGAGTTTCGGCAAACAGCCGGATGGCATTGACATAGCTGCCGGGCATGTGGATCTTGGTGATCAGGATATTCCACAACGGCAGAAAGGTCTCTCCCACCATCAGCCCAAAAATGACGAGGAAGATGGTAAAGCCGGCCAGCGAGGTCCCGATGAATTGCGCCGGTTTATCCATGAAATTGGAGAGGATGATCCCGCTGCTGAGCCCCTGCTTTTTCTTTAGTTCGATGGCAAGCCGGTTGGCACGCATAAACGCAACCTCGATGCCCGCAAAAAAAGCGATCATCACCCACGCAATCACAATCCACACAAGCGTATTTGTATTGATCATCATATGTTCAGAAGGTAAAAAGTAGTCGGAATATCAGAGGGTAAAAATAATCGGAAAATTCGATATTCCTAGGGGTGAGGCTAGGGGGCGCTCCGCTGGGTCGGCCGGGGCTCAGGCTGCGAAATGGGAAGACCTAAAAACGCCATAACGGCCGTTTCGGCTTCCGCACAGGCCTTATCCAGCTTTTCATTGACGATGATCCGGTCGAAATGATGCTTGAAAGAGATCTCATAGGACGCCTTATTGACCCTGTCCAGCAGGCTGTCCACAGTCTCCGTGCCCCGCTCCTCCAGCCGGCGGCGCAGCTCATCGACGGAAGGAGGTTCGATGAAAAGGGCGAGGGTCGAGTCGGGATATTGTTCCCGGATATGGATCGCCCCCTTTACCTCGATGTCCAGTAATGGGGTCTTCCCGGCGTTCCAGATCCGTTCAAGTTCGCTTTTCAGGGTTCCGTAATACTTCCCTTCGTAAACCATTTCCCACTCCACAAACTCATTATGCTGGATCTTTTGCTTGAAATTCTCCAATCCGATAAAATAATAGTCAAGACCGTCCTTTTCGTAATGCCGGGGATTCCGGGTGGCGGCGGAAACGGAAAAAGCCAGCCGTTCAGGATACTTACCAAGAAGATAGCGGGTGATGGATGTTTTCCCCGCGCCGGAGGGGGCCGTGATAATGATAATCTTATTGGATTGGCTCATATCCTGGTGATTTGTGCCCCTAACTGCCGCAGGCGGTGATCTATCTGTTGATAACCCCGGTCGATCTGCTCGATATTCTGGATCACGCTCCGGCCTTCCGCACTGAGGGCCGCGATCAGCAGCGCGACGCCCGCCCGGATATCCGGACTGCTCATGGTAATACCTCTCAGCCGCTGCTCCCGGGCCATCCCGATAACCGCCGCACGGTGCGGGTCACAAAGGATGATCTGGGCGCCCATATCGATCAGTTTATCGACAAAGAAAAGCCGGCTCTCGAACATCTTCTGGTGGATAAGCACCGATCCCCTCGCTTGAGTGGCCACTACCAGCACGATACTCAGCAGGTCCGGCGTAAACCCGGGCCAGGGGTGATCATAGATCGTCAGCACCGATCCATCGAGGAAGTTCTGGATCTCATAAACATCCTGCTCCGGGATATGGATATCATCCCCCCGGAATTCCAGCTTGATGCCCAGCTGTCTGAATTTATCCGGGATAACGCCCAGATTCTCAAGAGAGGTATTGCGGATGGTGATTTCGCTCTGGGTCATGGCGGCCAGCCCGATAAAAGACCCGATCTCGATCATATCCGGCAACATCCGGTGATCGGTGCCTCCCAAACGGCTTACCCCTTCAATGGTGAGCAGATTGCTGCCGATGCCGCTGATTCTGGCGCCCATCCGGTTCAGCATCTTGCACAACTGCTGGATATAGGGCTCGCAGGCAGAATTATAGATCGTGGTGGTGCCTTCAGCCATGGCGGCAGCCATGACGATATTGGCTGTCCCGGTCACGGAAGGCTCGTCCAGCAACAGGTTGCAGCCCTTCAGATCCCGGCCGTCCAGGTGGAAAAGACCCTCTTCCTGTTGGTACCGGAAGCGAACCCCCAGCTTTTCAAAACCGATGATATGAGTATCCAGCCGCCGGCGGCCGATCTTGTCGCCCCCCGGCTTTGAGATAAAAGCCTTGCGGAAACGCGCCAGCATGGGGCCGGCAAGCATCACCGATCCCCGGAGCCGCCCGCTTTTCTGGCGGTAAGCATCGCTTCGCAGATAGTCGGTGTCGATATCGTCGGCCTGGAAGATGCAGGTGTCCCGTTGGGGCCGGTCGACCTTGACCCCCATCTCGGCCAGCAGGTCGATCAGCAGATTGACATCAAGAATATCGGGAATGTTGGAGATGGTCATCCTCTCCGGTGTCAGCAGGACGGCGCTGATGATCTGTAAAGCCTCGTTCTTGGCTCCCTGCGGGATGATCTCGCCCTTGAGCTTTTTACCGCCGATGACTTCGAATGAATGCACGCGCGTTGATTTGATCCGCTAGTATCGTTTCTTTTTGAATTTATTCCCGCCCCGGTCGTTGTTCCGGTCATTATTGCGGCTGCCGTTGTAGTTATTGTTCCGCTTCTGAAACTTCTGATTGCGCTGGCCGCGGTTGTCACTGGGAAACGCCCGGTTGCCATTGGTTTCCCGCTGGTTCTCATTGGGACGGAAGCTCTTGACATAGGGAGTATTGGTGAACTCCAGTTGTCCGTTGGTCAGCTGGGTGAGCTCGCTCTGGATCGCATCGTCGTGGACGGTTTCCTTATGCCAGTTGTTATAGGCAAGCTTCATATAGTAGGCCACCGCATTGGCAAAACCATTGCGCTTGTCGGGGTTCTCCTCGGCCAGGGCCTTGTCGATAACGATCTCCAGGTTCTTGCCCAGGTGGGAAAACCGCGGATACCGCTTGGGGTATCTAAGCGGCTTGGGCCGGGCCCGGAGCGTCTCCCGGGTGGGGATAGGATAGGGCGATGCCACATCCAGCTTGAAGTCGGAGATCAGAAAAAGATGATCCCACAGTTTATGGCGAAAGTCTTCTACGTTCTTCAGGTGCGGGTTCAGAAAACCCATCAGCTCGATCACCACCTGCGAATTGCGCTGCCTCGTCTCCGGGTCCTCCAGGGTCAGAAGATATTCGATCATCTTCTGAATGTGCCGGCCATATTCCCGCATGATAAGGTGATTCCGCGTCGTATTATATTCCATTACACTCAATTTAGAGAGACAAATCTACAGGAAAAAGCGCAGCCCGCAAAGAACGGGCGGAGCCCGTTCGCCCGAAGGGCAGATAAAAAGCGGAAAAGTCCCTTCGGCGAAGCCGAAGATTGAAAAACAGCGGCTTCGGAATGGAAAAGCCCCCTCGCGGCGGGCCAGGGACAGGCAATGCCTGGCTGGCCGAAGGCCCATCCTAAAAGATTGCAGGGCCGGATACTTTTCGCATTATCCGGCCCGGTGGCAATCGTGGGAAGATTGGATTTTATGGTTTTTCAGAGGGAATGCTAATTGATAAAAACCTTGCTTACATAACTATGCTGATGGGTAATATCGCTGGTCCGCAGGAAATAAAGCCCCTTTACCGGCTGGGGACTCAGGTCCAGCCTTATCTGGTTGCCACCCGTCAGGGTCACCATCTTCTTCTGGACCACCTGTCCAGAGGTGGATACCAGCTCCACCAGGAAATGACCGGTCTGGTTGCTGTTGAACTGCACCTGCAGACTGTTCGTTGCCGGGTTGGGGAAGGTCTGGTAGCTCACCGGATTGTCCTTTCCAAAGCCGGTCGGGTCCACGACAAGGACATCCGAGAAGCTTATTTTGCCTGAAGGATCCGTCTCTTCGATCCGGAAATAGAGCCTGCCCAGATCAGCCGGATCAGGGTGGTATTGATATTGGTATTTTGCAGAAGCACCTGTTGCAGAAGCGTCACCTTCTGCTTGTCCGAGGGGATAGAAGCTTTTGCCATCTTTACTGAATTGGATCTCATATTGGGTATTGGGTTGTTGATTATTGGTCAGCCATTGCAGAACCACGGACCCACCTGAAGGCGTGGCCGTAAAATCCTGAATGGTCGTGGAAAGAATAGTGGCAGGGCACCAGTAATAGGTGATCTTAAAGTTTCCCCAGTAATTGGTAATTACGTTCTGGCTGTAGCTTAACCCCCCTTTCAGCGTAACGACGCCTCCATTGATCGCATATGTAAAATTGGTAGTGCCAAAGCCGAGGAACGGCGCCAGACCTGTATTGCTCGCAGTGAAGCCAACCTCCTTGTTGATGACGGTGTCCGGACCGTGGGTGACCGTGTCGCCGGGATTATTCAGCGCCGTCAGCGTGTCCGGGCCATAGTTCCGGGCATAGTCGTTGGTAACGGAGAGGCCTGTGCCGGCCGGACCTTCGAGGTCATCGGCTACGGTGAGCAGGAACTTGAAGATCGTCAGAGTCGACCCGACGTTTTGCACCTTGGTCGTCGTTACCCCGGTTACGGTATCGTCGAGTGTAAGACAGGATAATGTCCCGATAGCTGGATTAAACTTTGGAAAACTGATGGTGGTGGTGCCGGCATTCGTTGTCGGAAACGAGGCATAGTAACTAATGGGTGTTGCGGGAGCGGTCGCACTACAGTTACACTGTGCATAGGTTATCCGAGGGGTATTTACTATAAAAAAGATAATAGTAAACACGGCAGTGTACACACGGTTCATAGGCACGAATTTTAATAGTGATCGGATTAAAACGGATTAATAAATCAAAGGTAGATATCAACAAGAATGAAGCCAAAGCATTACTACCCGATTTGCTCGGACCGTAAAAACCACATTTTATATAATCCTTTAATATATTCAATGGGCTGATACTCAAGCATGTAATCTCGACCAAAATGTGCATAAAAACCTGCCTATCTTTGCGCATGCTCATCCTGCTGGACTGCCGGCCGCTGCAAAATGCCGGGCCGGACAGCGAAAAAAGCCGCCTCATCTTTTCTATTTTACCGGCCCTGACCCGGGACCCGCAGCTCCAGTGGCTACTGGTCGCCGATCGGTCCCGCCCGATCCCCGAACTTCCGGGTACAACGCTTATCACCCAACGCACCTTGCCCGGAAAACTGGGCTGGCGGTTCTGGTATGACCGGCAGCTTCCCCGCCTGGCGAAGAAACACAAAGCCCGGTTGGTGATGACCACCGGAGGCGTTGCGGCCCGGTCGCCGCTACCTCAGTGTTGCTGGATGCCCGAAAGATCGGATCCCAAAAAAAACCGGCCGCCGGTTCCGCTCTATGCCGGTCGCCTCGGGGAAAGTCTTCATCGCGCAGGAACCCTGTTTTGCTATTTCGACCGCGACCGCGAATGGCTGGCCGCCCGTGACGCGAACGCCGCCGCCAAACTGGTCGTCCTGCATCCGTCCCCAGCCGCATCGGCCGCACCCCCGACACCCGAAGGGCGGGAACAGGCGAAAGAAGAATTTGCAGCAGGAAAGGAATACTTCTTTGCCGATGCGACAGCCGCGGGTGAGGAAGGAGTCATCTATCTGCTGAAGGCCTTCTCCCTCTTCAAAAAACGCCAGCACTCCAACCTGCAACTGGTGGTAGAAGGAATTGCCGCCGAGGGCCTGCAAAAAAAGCTGGAGACCTATAAATACAGGGAAGACGTTCACTGGTGTCCACCCGCGGCAGAAGGGGACAGCCGGCTGACCGGCGGCGCCTATGCGACCCTTTTTCTATTTGACGAGGGTTCGCTGGGTACCCCCCTTCTCAACGCATGGAACGCCGGCATACCGGTTATCGGCAAGGCCGGCAGCCCCCTGCAGGACCTGGCCGGGGATGCCAGCCTGGGTGCTGACGGCGCCGACCCTGCTTCCCTGGCAGGCCACCTGATGTCCATATATAAAGATGAACAACTGCGCAACCGGCTTATCAACCAGGGACAGACCCGGGTTGCGGAGTTCGGAGCCGACCGGGCCATAAACGCAGTACGCTCCGCGATCACCAGGGCGCAATAATCCCGGGAATTAAATTAAATTGCGGCTTGCTAAATTCTATTATGACAACCTCCTCTATCAATATCGACGTAACCCTGGACAAGGACCGGGTTCCTCAAGACATCCGCTGGAATGCCACGGACTCCGCAACCGAAAACGCCCGCCAGGCCAAGGCAATGATGCTCGCCTTCTGGGATGGAACCGACAAAACCGCCCTGCGGATCGACCTCTGGACAAAAGACATGATGATCGATGAAATGGCTGACTTCTTCTACCAGACCCTGATGACCATGGCGGAAACTTATCAGCGGGCAACCCAGGATCCGGTGCTGATGGACGAAATGAAACAATATGCCCGCGATTTCTACAAGAAATTCCGGGACCAGCAGTTGAAGACAAATAAACTATAAACTACAATACCCAATTATATGGCACTAGAGCAAAACGTAATGGCCCAGTTGAAAACGGCGATGCTGGCAAAGGATGAAGCCGGCTTGCGGGGACTTCGGGCGATCAAAGCGGCCATCATCCTGGCAAAGACCTCCGAAGGCTCCAATGGCGAATTAAAGGAGGCCGATGAGGCAAAATTGCTGCAAAAGCTGGTCAAACAGCGGAAAGACTCCCTGGCCATCTATCGAGAGCAGGCCCGCGCAGACCTCGCCCAAAAAGAAGAGGAAGAGATTGCCATTATCGAACGATTCCTGCCCAAGCAGATGGATGAGGCCGCACTGAAAGAGGCATTGGCAAAGATCATCGCCGAAACGGGCGCCGCATCACCCGCGGATATCGGGAAAGTGATGGGCGTGGCTACCAAACAGCTCGCCGGGCAGGCGGACGGGAAGACGATCAATGCGGTTGCAAGAGAGCTTTTGTCAAAATAGCTGCAATCGCGGCGGCTAATAACCATGGCAATCGATGTACTGTTCATCATTTTTTTGCTCCTGGCTATTTTCAGGGGGCTGAGACATGGCTTCATTATTGCCGTGGTCTCGGCTTTAGCATGGATCATCGGGATCGCGGCAGCCATAAAGCTTTCAGCAGTGGTGGCCGCCTAGGGGAAAGCGCATATGCACCTGCCTCCGCGCTGGTTGCCCGTGCTCGCCTTTCTCCTGGTGTTCCTTGCCGTTGTGGTCGGCCTCCATGCCATCGCAAAGCTTGTTGAAAAGGCCGTCGACCTGGCCATGATGGGTTGGCTGAATAAGCTATTAGGCGTGCTCCTTTACGCTTTCCTCTATATCACGACGCTCAGCGTTCTGCTGTTTTATGCCGTCGAGATAAATTGGGTCTCCACCCACACCCTTTCCGCGTCGGTGACCTACCCCTTTATAAGACCCTGGGGCCGTGTCACAATCGACGAATTCGGTAAATTTGTCCCATGGTTTGAGGGAATGTTTGCCCAATTGGAAGACTTTTTCGGGCAGATCGGCAACAAGCTTTAAATTGATGCCGGAGGAGAAAAACCTTTTGATGTGTTATCGGTTATAGTAGACCTGTTCTTTTTTGAGTTAAAACGATTATTTTAGCGGATAATTACAGGATTAGTTCTTATTTGGAGGATATAATCCTATTGGTTAGAATCTTATTAGCTGATGCAATACGAAATCAAACAAGAAGAAAAGTTCAGATTCATCGAAGAAGGGGAAGGCGAACCGCTGGTGCTTCTACATGGGTTGTTCGGGGAGTTGAGCAATTTCTCGGGTCAGATCGAAACTTTCCGCCATACCCATAAGGTCGTGGTGCCGATATTGCCTTTGCTGGATCTGGACCTGTTGCACACGACCGTAAGCGGACTGGAAAAATTCCTGAACAAGTTCATAGAATATCGCGATTATAAGAGTATCAATCTCCTGGGTAACTCCCTCGGGGGGCACGTGGGCCTTATGCACGTCCTCAGGCACCCCGAACGGATCAAATCCCTGATCCTTGCCGGCAGTTCCGGCCTCTTTGAAAGCGGCATGGGCGATACCTATCCCAAACGGGGCGACTATGAATATATCCGCAAAAAGGCGGAGCTTACCTTCTATGATCCAAGTATAGCCTCCAAGGAGCTGGTGGATACCCTGTACGAGACGGTCAACGTCCGCATAAAAGCCGTCAAGATCATTGCGCTTGCCAAGAATGCCATCCGCAACAACCTTGGCGAAGAGGTCAGCCAGATCAAACAACCTACCTTACTCATCTGGGGAAACAACGACACGATCACGCCCCCGTTCGTGGGCCAGGAGTTTCTCAAACTGATCCCAAACAGCGAACTGCATTTTATCGACAAATGCGGTCATGCGCCAATGATGGAAAAACCGGAAGAGTTCAATTCCATTTTGCTTAAATTTTTGCGAAAATTGAATGAACCGGCAGCGGTAGCTTGAGTTTTTACGTCTATGAATGTATAGTGTGGCGTCCACGCAAAAAACACCATCTTGCTAAACAGAGAGATCATATCTGCCGCTATTCCTTCCTTACACCTGAATGACCCGGTCTCTCAGGCGCTGGACCTGATGGCGGACTTCCACGTTACCCACTTACCCGTGGTCGTCGAAGACAAGCTGGCCGGTCTCGTCAGCGAAGATGATCTCCTCAATGTCGAAAATGACGATATGCTGCTGTCCCAGCTGCAGGCGGGTTTCTCCCAGATCTCCGTACACGCCGACGCCTTCTTCTATGAAGCCGTCCAGCAGGTGAACGAGAACGGACTAACCCTCATCCCCGTCATCGCCGGGGAGTCGGAATATGTCGGCTCCATCATTGCCACCGATCTGCTAAGACAACTCGGCCGCGTCGCCGGGGTGAACGAACTTGGCGGCATCATCGTCCTCGAAATGGACAAGGTCAGCTTTGCCTTCACTGAGATCAGCAAACTCGTCGAGACCAACGACGCCCAGATCATCCAGCTCAACACCTTTGCCGACGCCGCCTCCGGCAGCTTCTATGTGACGATCCGGGTCAATAAAGCAGAAGTCTCCGATATCGTCGCAACCTTTCAGCGGTACGAATACGTGGTGAAGTATTACTTTGGCGAAGAACTATACGAGAATGAATTGCGTGCCAACTACGACCACCTGATGAACTACCTGAATATCTGATGCGGGCCGGTCGGAAATATTTATCGGTTTTCCTACCCCTCCTCTTCTCCATCCGCATCTTTGCCCAGCATCCCCAGCCTTCCCTCACGTGTAAAGTCGGGTCCATCACCGTCAAAGGCAATAAAAAGACAAAAACCTATATCGTCCTGCGGGAACTGTCCTTTCACCCCGGCGACAGCCTCGCCCTCAGCGACCTGGTCCAGGGCTTTCGCACCGCGCATGACCGGCTGATCAATACCCATCTATTCAATGAAGTGGTCATCTATCTGAAAGGCTTCCACGGATATACCGCCGATGTCGAGATCGACGTGAAAGAACGGTGGTACATCTTCCCCCTTCCCTATTTCAAACCCGTCGATCGCAACTTCACCGCCTGGGCGCAAAAAAACTACAGCCTCGGCCGCGTCAACTACGGCGGGAAATTCACACATTATAACTTTACCGGCCGCAACGACAATCTCACCGCCTGGCTGATCACTGGCTATACCCGCCAGTTTGAACTCTATTACAACCAACCCTATGCGGAC
The DNA here is from genome assembly GCF_036500295.1 of Puia sp. Lineage (NCBI taxonomy): Bacteria > Pseudomonadati > Bacteroidota > Chitinophagia > Chitinophagales > Chitinophagaceae > Puia > Puia sp. The sequence continues at coordinate 11,104 of NZ_DASYCH010000081.1, forward strand.
AACACCCTGAAACACGGTTTTGGCTTTGGAGTCAATTTTGCCGGGCTCAAAGAAGTAGACGCATTGACCGTCAACAACACCCAGGGTTTTATCAATTCCGATACCCTCTCCTACGCCGGGAGATACCTCAGCCGCCAGCTGTCTTTCTCCGCCCGCTACTTTTATCGCCCGCGGCTGAAGGTGCGGCATACCGTGAACTTCAACCTGGTGTCCACCTCCATCGACAGCGCCGTTTCGGTCTTGAACCCGCATTATTTCAATAACGGCCGGTTAAGCGTCGTCTATCCCGAACTGACCTATACCTTCAACTTTACCGATGTCGATTATGTCTCCTATCCGCTGGACGGGATCATCTTCGAGACCTCCCTTACCCGCAGAGGCATCAACCCAAACATGAACCTCTGGCAACTGTCCACGCGGCTTACGCGGAGCTGGCCCCTGGCCAGAAAATGGTGGTTCGGCATCCAAAACATCAATATCCTGAAACTTCCTCTGAGCCAGCCTTTTTATAACCAGGGTCTTATAGGCTACGGCGACCTGTACCTGCGCGGGCTCGACCGATATGTGGTCGACGGGACGGCCGGCGCCGTTCTGAAAAATACCCTCTATCGCCAACTTGTCGATTTTGACATCCCGCTCGCCCGCGGGACGGCCCATGATCATATCCCCTTTCGCATTTATGCCACGGCCTTTTCCGACTACGGCTACGCCTATAACCAGGACTTCAAAGGCAACTCCCTCGTCAACCGGATGCTCTACACCGCCGGCTTCGGCATTGATATTGTTACGTTCTACGATCTGAGCTTTAAGTTTGATTATAGCTTCAATCAATTAGGACAAAACGGGCTATTTTTACATATTAGAAACGATTTCTAGATAGATACTCATAGACACTCAACTGATTTAATGAAGGTAGCAATATACAGCCGGGCGGTAGAATACGAGCAGCAAAGCGGGGTACAGCGTCTCTTTGACGAATTGGTCCGCCAGCATCTTCAGCCGGTGATCCACCAGCCCCTCCTCGAAAAGATAAGTTCCTCCCTCGTCCTGCCCTCCGATGTAGGCTCCTTCCGGGAATCCGCGGACCTGGACGATTCCATCGAATTCCTGATCAGCCTGGGCGGCGACGGAACTCTGCTGGACACCGTCTCCCTCGTCCGGGACAAGAATATCCCGGTCCTGGGGATCAACTTCGGCCGCCTGGGGTTTCTCGCCAGCATCGGCAAGGAAGAACTGACCACGGCCGTCACAGCGCTGGTCAACCGAACTTTTGTCGTGGATAAACGGTCGCTGATCCACCTTGACGCCAACCGGCCGCTGTTCGGCGACGTGCCCTATGGGCTGAACGAGTTTGCGATCCATAAGACCGACACCTCGCCGATGATCAAGATCCATACCTACCTCAACGGGGAATTCCTGAACACCTATTGGGCGGACGGCCTCATCGTGGCTACCCCGACCGGGTCTACGGGCTATTCCCTGAGCTGCGGTGGTCCGGTCATCTTCCCGGAGTCCGGGAGTTTTGTCATCACCCCCGTGGCGCCACACAACCTAAACGTCCGCCCCATCGTAGTTCCTGATAATAATATCATCTCTTTTGAGGTCGAAGGCCGCGCCGAGAACTTTATCTGCGTCCTGGATTCAAGAAAGGAGATCGTGGACAAACAGGTACAACTGGCCGTTCGCAGCGAAGCCTTCACCCTGAGCCTGATCCGGCTGAACGAGAATAATTTCCTGCAGACCCTCCGCGGAAAGCTCTCCTGGGGGCTCGACAGGCGGAATGCGGAATCCGGCGGCCAGTGAGTGCCGGCCAAAACCCAATTTTAACATTTCACATAAACGAAGGGGCCCACCCCCGACGTTACATGTAATTCGTTCTTAATACCAACATGAAAAAGCTACTATTTGGCGCCCTGCTAGTGACCCTGTTCGGCCTTCGCGCTTCAGCTCAGGAACAAGCCATCGTACACGAAGGGGAGTTCGGCTTTTCGGCGGGCGGAGCCCAGTATTTTGGCGATCTGAACCCGAATCCGCGGTTCAATACCCCAAATATGGCCCTGGGAGCCTTTTTCAGGAAACAATTCGGCAACTATGTAGCCTTGCGTATCCAGGCCAACTACGCTTTTCTGGCCTACTCCGACAAATACAACACCTCGAACGAGTTCATGCACCGCCGGAACCTGAGCTTCAATTCGAATATCTGGGAACTGGCGCTGATGGGCGACTTCAACTTCTTCAAATTCGTTCCCGGCAGCGAGTACGATCGGTTTACCCCTTATCTGACCCTCGGGGTGGGCGCCTTCAACTACAACCCATACACCTATTATCAGGGCCAGAAGGTCTACCTGCGCAGTCTGGGGACGGAAGGCCAGGGCACCGCCGGGTATCCCAAACCCTATGGGAGCATGGCCATCTGTTTCCCCGTCGGCGTCGGCGTCAAATACAGCCTTAACCGCCAAATGAGCCTTGGTTTTGAGGTGCTCTACCGGTTTACGACCACCGACTACATCGATGACGTCAGCAAGACCTACGCGCCTGACGCCCAGACCCAATACCTCCCCAATGGCCAGCCGACCCTCTGGTATGCCCTGCAGGACCGCTCCTATGAGACGGGAGAGCCCATCGGGATCAAGGGCCGGCAAAGGGGGTATTCCAACCAGAAAGACAGCTATCTGACCGCTCAGGTGACCCTCTCCTTTAACCTGACCTCGTATAAATGCCCCAGCTATTAATGTGAGTTTTAACAGTCGGCGGCCAATTTTGCACGAGGCCAAGACCCAAAAGCCCTATCTTTGTGCCCCAATAATAGAGTGCCTGTATGGACGCGTTGAAGGAAAAGATCGATCTGAAAAGACTGCCCCGCCATATCGCGATCATTATGGATGGGAACGGACGCTGGGCCCAGGAAAAGGGCCAGGACAGACTATTCGGTCATTTTCATGGGGTTGAAAGCGTCAGGGATATCGTTGAAGGCTGCGCCGAACTGGGTATCGGTTATCTCACTCTCTATGCCTTTTCCACTGAAAACTGGGACCGCCCGGCCTACGAAGTCACCGGCCTCATGGAGTTGCTGGTGGAAACGATCCGCAAAGAGGTGGAGACCCTGAACAAGAACAATATCCGGCTGCACGTCATCGGCGACATGAGCATGCTCCCGGAGTATGCCAGCCAGGAGTTGAAAGAAGCGCTCGAGTTCACGTCGGTCAATACCGGGCTCAACCTCGTTATGGCGCTCAGCTACAGCAGCCGATGGGAGCTGACCGAAGCCGTGAGAAATCTTGCGCGCGATGTCCGGGCCGGGAAGTTGGAACCCGACGCCATCACCCAGGACACCATACAACAATACCTTTCCACAAAGGACTTCCCCGATCCGGAGTTGATGATCCGCACCAGTGGCGAATATCGTATAAGTAATTTTCTGCTATATCAATTAGCTTATGCAGAATTGTACTTCACCAGTGTTCGCTGGCCTGACTTCCGGAAACAGAATCTCTATGAAGCGATCCTCGATTTTCAGGGAAGAGAAAGACGATATGGTAAAACAAGTGCTCAGATTCAACAGGATTTGATGGAGCCTGGGACCACCAGTGCCAAAACTTTTTAACAAACGTTTTGTATAAATCCCCTTAATTTGCCGCCTCAAGCCACTACGATGGCTAGTCCGAAGGACAGAAATGGGCCAAGGCCGACCGAGGCGGCTAGTCCGAAGGACAGAAATTAGTGCAATGCCGGAAGTGCGCCAATTTCTTAAAGCGCGTTTCCGGCGCATATAAAAAAACCGACTGGATGCTACGAAGATCGCTGATTTGCGTTTTTATTCTGATCACTTACTGCTTACTGAATTCAATCGCTGTAAAGGCCCAGTCGACAGATTCTACAAATAAAACGTCCGTAAACGATTCCCTCAATAAAGCTTCTTCCGATACAGTTCCAAAAGGTGTCTCGATCGATCCCGACCTCGTTGCACTTGCCAGCGGCAAGACCCCACCACGGGAATATGTGATCGCCGGCATCAAGATCTCCGGTACAAAATATCTCGACGAATCCCTGCTTACCTCCATCTCCGGCCTGACCGTGGGCGATAAAGTGACGATTCCCGGCGGCGACAATTTCAGCAAAGCCATTCAGAACCTGTGGAAACAAAGACTATTTGCAAATATCTCCATCTATTTCACCCGGCTGGTAGGCAACAGCGTATATGTCGAGATCGATGTCACCGAACGGCCCCGGCTCGGGAATTTTTACTTTAAGGGCCAGGGTGTTAAAAAAGGCGATGCCGATGACCTGACGACCAAGACCGGCCTGATCAAGGGCCGCGTGGTAACGGAGGATATGAAACGCTCGGCCATCCAGTACATCAGAAAATATTTTGCAGATAAAGGTTTCGAGGATGCGCAGGTCAAGACGACCGAAACGCGCGATCCCGTCGTTCAAAACTCTGTTATCCTTACCTTCCTCATCGACAAGGGTCCCAAGGTGCGGATCTACCAGATCGATTTCTTCGGCAACGAGGCCGTCAGAGAGCAAAAGCTGAAGAAACAGCTGAAGGATACAAAGGAGCAGAGCCGGATGACGATCTATCCGCCCTCGAATCAAACTCCTTATGGGCCGCATGACTCGGTCACCCTGCGTCAATACCTGACCAACTGGGGTTTCCTGTCCTTCCACGCCACCCGGGAATTCATCGACCCCTATTTCCGGTTCAAAATGTTCAGCGGCGCCAAGTTCAGCCAGAGCAAATTCGACGACGACAAACAAAAAGTGATCTCCTACTACAACTCCCTCGGCTATCGCGATGCCGTCATCACGGCCGATACGCATTATGTGGAGAGCAAGGTAAGAAGCCGGCTCCATGTGGACGTAAAAGTGGATGAAGGTCACAAATATTACTTCGGCAACATCGCCTGGAAGGGAAATACGAAATACTCCGACAGCATCCTGAGCCTGATCCTCGGCATTCATAAAGGTGAGATCTACAACCTCGACATCCTCAACAAGAAGCTGGGCAAACAGCTTTCCGCGGAAGGCGGGGATATCAGCGGACTGTATACCGATGACGGTTATCTGTTTTTCCATGTCGAACCGGTGGAAACCGCCGTTTACAACGACACGATCGACTTCGAGATCCGCATGACGGAAGGTCCGCAGGCGACGATCAAGAACGTCACCATCTCGGGTAACGATAAGACGAATGAATATGTCATCCGTCGCGAGCTGTTCACCATCCCCGGCGATAAGTTCAGCCGGACCGATCTGATCCGCAGCCAGCGGCAGATCGCCAACCTCGGCTTCTTCAACCAGGAAAAGATCAATCCCGGGATCAATCCCAACCAGGATGATGGGACGGTGGACATCAACTGGACCGTCGAAGAAAAATCCGGTAACCAGCTGGAGCTCTCGGCCGGCTGGGGTGGGGGCATCGGTCTGACCGGAACGGTGGGGATCACCTTTGCCAACTTCTCCATAAAGAACATCTTCCATAAAGATGCCTGGCAGCCGCTGCCCGAAGGCGATGGACAAAAGCTGAGTCTGCGTATCCAGTCCAATGGTAAGGCCTATCAGTCCTACAACTTCTCTTTTACGGAACCCTGGCTCGGCGGCAAGAAAAGAAATTCGCTGACGGTAAGTCTCTACCGGAGCGTATTCCGCACCGGCGGTTACAACTTCCATACGAATACCTATTCGTTCAGCGACAGTAACTCGTTAAAGAACTTTGGCGTCACCGTGGCTCTTGGCAAGCAACTGAAATGGCCGGATGACTTCTTCACCCTTACCTATTCGGTCAACTTTACCCAATACGACCTGAACAACTATCCGTTGTTCACGAGTGCCTTCCGGAACGGCCGGTCCACCAACTTCAGCTTTAAGCTGGCCCTTAGCCGGTACGATCTGGATCAGCCCATCTATCCGCGACGGGGTTCCAACCTGATGCTGAGTGTGCAGTTTACGCCGCCGTATTCGCTTGTCGACAAGGGGATCACACAGGATGACAGCTATAAATTGCCGGAATATCATAAATGGCGATTTACCAGTGACTGGTATCTGCCCATCGGGGGTGCCATGGGTGCGGACAAGAGCAGGCAGTTTGTGTTAAAGGCTTCGGCGAAGTTTGGCTTTATGGGCCGATATAATGCCGGGCTTGGGTTCTCGCCTTTCGAACGTTTCCAACTCGGGGATGCGGGTCTGACCAACAACTTCGGTCTGCTCGGGTATGACATCATCTCCCAGCGTGGATATCCGGTGTATGAGAACTCCGATCCGAAGGTGAACCCCGATCAGCAACAGGCAAGTCAGTTCTTCACGATCTTCAACAAATACACGCTTGAAATGCGTTATCCGTTTACGACCAACCCAAGCAGCACGATCTATGGTCTCACCTTCTTCGAGGCGGCCAACGGCTGGTATAACTATACCGATTACAATCCCTTCCGGTTACGCCGCAGCGTAGGCGTCGGGATGCGCTTCTTCCTGCCGATGTTCGGTCTGCTTGGATTTGACTATGGTATCGGTCTTGACCGTATCCAGGGCGGATCGCTGCGGGATGCCACCCGGTTTACCTTCATGTTAGGCTATGAACCGGATTAATTTGATTATTTTCAAGTTCTAATATAACTAGCCATGAAAAAGATACTCCTAACCGCCTGTTGCGCTCTGGCTTTTTTCCTGATCGGCCATGCGCAGGGCTATGCGATCGTCGACACCAAATACATCCTGGACAAGATGCCGGAGTACAAGGAAGCACAGAAAAAACTCGACCAGACCAGTATGCAATGGCAAAAGGAGATCGACACGAAACAGGCTACTCTTGACAGAATGTATAAAGACTTTGACGCCGAACGCGTTATGCTTAGCGATACACTAAAGAAGAAAAGAGAGGATCAGCTTTTCAATATGGAGAAGGAAGTTCGTGACCTGCAGCGCAAACGGTTTGGTTATGAAGGCGATCTGTTCAAGCTGAGACAAGATTTGGTGAAACCCATACAGGACAAGGTTTACAACGCTATCCAACAACTAGCTGTTAACAGAATGTATGATTTTATTTTGGATAAAAGTGAAGGAATTACCGTTATCTTCGCAGACCCTAAATTAGATAAGAGTGAAGACGTCCTCAAGGCTCTGGGGATCAAATAACTAAAAACGCTAATAAACAAAACAAACTTCAAAACACAATGAAAAAGATTGTCACAATCGTAGTGGTGGTTATGGGCCTGATCCTGGCGGGCAATTCGACAAAAGCCCAGGGAACCAAAATCGGGTACATCAGCTTGCAGGAGTTGATCCCTTCGATGCCTGAATACAAGAAGGCGGACACGTCGCTGAATGACTACCAAAATGCCCTGGCCCAGAACTTCGAGGACATGAAGAAGGAATACATGGAAAAGGACAGCCTTTTGAATTCAAAAGACTCGCTAAAATATACCAAGTCTCAGCTTGAGCTGAAGAAGAGAGAGATCAGTGAAATGGTCGTCAAATTACAGGGCTGGCAGCAACAGGCTCAGCAGCTGTATCAGCAGAAGCAGCAGGAACTGATCCAACCGATCCAGAAGAAGGCTGTCGAGGCGGTTCAGGCCGTGGCAAAGGAAAACGGATTTGCCTATGTGCTGACGAAGGAAGCCCTGCTCTCCTCGCCACCCGCTGATGATCTTCTTCCTCTGGTAAAGAAGAAGCTCGGCATCAAATAAACCACGAAACAACAAACTCATTGACGCCAGGGTCCCAAGGTCCTGGCGTTTTTTTTGCGCCGCCGGCGAAGTGACGTTTTTTGCGCCGGCGGGCTGTCGGGAAAATAGCCCTTGGCGCAAAAAGGGCTAATGAGGAGCCTTCGGCTGGCAAACCTGTGGTTTGCTTTTGGTATTTTTGCGCATGCAACAACCCATCGGCGTTTTTGATTCGGGCTATGGCGGGCTCACCGTGCTGAAAGAGCTGGTCGGCCGGCTGCCGCGATACGACTACATCTATCTTGGCGACAACGCCCGCGCTCCATATGGGAACCGGTCCTTCGAGACCGTCTACCAGTATACTCTTCAGTCCGTCGAGTGGCTCTTTGGTCAGGGTTGTCCGCTGGTGGTCCTTGCCTGTAACACGGCTTCTGCCAAGGCGCTGAGAACCATCCAGCAGCTGGACCTCCCCCGGATCGCGCCCGACAACCGCGTTCTTGGCGTCATCCGGCCCACGACGGAAGTGGTCGGCAGGTATAGCCGATCGGGAAAGTTGGGGGTCCTTGCGACCCGGGGCACGGTCCTTTCCGAGTCCTATCCTATCGAGATCGCAAAATTTTTCCCCGATACGGAGGTCTATCAGCAACCATGCCCCCTATGGGTTCCGTTAATAGAGAATAATGAGCACAATAAACCCGGGGCCGACTATTTCGTCAAAGCCTATACCACGCAGCTGATGGCACGCTGTGCGGAGATTGATACGGTGGTCCTGGCCTGCACTCATTACCCGTTGCTAAAAGACAAGATCGCTGCGTGTCTGCCCGCCGGGAGCACGCTTATTTCGCAGGGCGAGATCGTGGCGGATAGTTTGGCGGATTATTTGCAACGTCACCCGGAGATGGAAAGCCGGTTGAGCAGGAATGGGCAGGTCCGTTTCTATACCACCGACTCGACCGAGGATTTTGACAGTCACGCCAGTATCTTTTATGGGCAGAACCTGCGTTCGACTCATGTCCAGCTGGACGAGGTCCAGTAAGTATCGAAGCGTAAATTATTAACCTAAGCAAGTCGCGATCATGAAAAAAACGATCTTTTATACTATAGCGCTGCTCGTCGGCTTTGCATCCTGTAAAAAGGAGACCAGCATCGAAAACGGCAATGGCCAGTCTGGGAACTTTACGGCAAAGATCGATGGGGTCCAATGGTCGGCTTCCGCGACAAAGCAGGGGGCGAGCATCCTCGGCGGGATGATCACGGTCACGGGGATCAGCGCCGATAACAAGGAGATCAGCATCAATATCGCAGATTCGGTAGCGGGCACTTATGTGCTCAACCAGGCCTCCCAATCGATTGCCGCGTATGCCGATATCGATTCTTCGGATACCTATGCTTTTGCCTCCAACCAGGGTACCGATACGAGCCAGGCGGGTGGTTTGGTGACGATCACCGAGATAGATCCTGTCGCAAAGACGATCTCCGGGACCTTCTCCTTTAAAGTATATCGCGATCTCGACGGGCGGCAGAAGACGATCACGGAAGGGGTTTTTACGAAGATCCCTTATGTTTCGGCAGTGCCACCCACGTCCGGGTCGGATACGCTTCAGGCCAGTATCGATAACAAGGCCTGGTCGGCGGTCAATATCCAGGCGTTGACGACCGGGGGGCAGATTACCATCGTTGGCGCTTCTTCCGATGGCACCCAGTCGATCGGGTTGCTCCTGCCGGCCAATGCGGCTGCGGGGTCTTACCCTCTGGATGGCACGAACCCATCCTATCTGGGCGCCTATACCTTCATCAGCAATTCGAGCTCCACCGGATTCGTGTCGACAAAGGGCACGTTGACGATCACGGAGAATAATACGAGTACGTTCCGTGTGAAGGGAACATTTACATTCACCGCCGCCGACCCGACGCGCGGGACCACGACGACGCATAGTATTACAAGCGGGTCGTTTTCGGTATATTACGGGCAATAGGGGGCGCTGCGGGCGTACGCCTGAGAGCGGCTTCGGGCGGCTTCGGACGGCTTCGGGCGGCTACGTGCGGCTACGGGCGGCTGCTTTGGGCCAAGCGCCAGCTGGGGCGCGGCCACGCCAAACGCAGACCCGGCCAAAGAGGCGGATGATTTCGACCAGGTTTGGGCTGGAGCGACGGGATAGCGGCCGATTCGAGGTTTTTTCCCCAAATTTTTCCACCATTGAGCATTTTTTCCTAGCTTTGCCGTCCCTTTCACCGGCGGCGGGGATGGTGCCCCGAACCGTGGTATAAGATAAAATTGGAAAACGTAAAACTTTTTAAATGAAGCGCACATTTCAACCACACAGACGTCGCCGTAAGACGGTTCATGGCTTCCGCAAGCGGATGCAAACCGCCAATGGCCGTAAGGTTCTGGCCAGCCGTCGTGCAAAGGGTCGTCATAAACTGACCATTTCCGACGAGTCCAGACTGAAATAGAAAGAATAAGAATCAACTTATTATAAGTCAATAGCTTCGGAACAATCCGAGGCTATTTTTGCAATAGGGTGGCCAGGATCGGGGCCCAGGCGCGCTTTGTACGAATAAAGCTAATTTTGACAATCGGCCGGCCGATCCGGCCGACGATCCTGACACGGCAACGAGCACATGGCACAGCAACGATTCACCTGGAAAAAGGCTGAAAAGCTAAAAAGCCGGAAGCGCATCGAAAAGGTCTTCCGCGAAGGGAAAAGTCTCACGGTCTTCCCCTATAAGGTGGTGTTTTTGTTATCGGCGGCGACAACGGCCCCGGCGGCGGCGGGGGTTACGGCGGACCCGAACCCGGCGGACCCTGCGGCGGCTCCTGTTTCGGCCGGTTCTGCGGCGGATTCCATGCCCCTGGTTTTCCCGGCGAGCACGGTCACTACCCCCCACACGAGCCCGGCCCCCCTGCAGTGGGGTCCCCTTCAGGCTGGTTTTGGCGCCAGCGCGCGCAACTTCAAGAAGGCCGTCGACCGCAACCGGATCAAGCGGCTTGGCCGCGAAGCCTACCGCCTGCAAAAAGGCGCGCTGCTGGAGCAGCTGACCGCAAAAGGCCTCTCCATGGCCGTTTTCTTTGTTTTTATCGGCAAGGAGCTGCCGGATTATCCGACCGTAAGCGCCCGGATCGGCGTAGCTTTGCAGAAATTGTTGAAGGTAACGGCATGAGGAAGATATTTAGGATACTCGGTCTACCCCTGATCGCCCTGATCAAGATCTATCAATGGGTTATCTCGCCGGCGATCGGCCCCCGTTGCCGGTTTACGCCGAGTTGTTCCCACTATGCCGTGGAAGCCCTGAAAAAATATGGGATCTTCAAAGGCGTCTGGCTGAGCATCCGCCGCATCTCCCGCTGCCATCCCTGGGGTGGCCACGGGATCGACCCGGTACCTTAGCGCCAGCGGGCCGACTGGCTCCACGCCCAAAGCGCGGCAGTCAATGCGCCGTCGCTGACCGAGCTCTTACTTCGCCGCTGACGGACCTTCTTTTGATGGGGTCTTCGTATCCGCCGACGTACTGTCCCTGGACAGCATCTTATCGAGTCTGGAAACGATCACATGCATTTCCCGCATGCTATAGAACTTATAGATCGCGGGCACCGAGCCGGCATCGAAGCCGCCGGGGATGGTCGTAAAAGGACCAAAGATCTTCGCATTTAATTCGTTGGTGATCTTTGCGGCCTTGCCGGGAACGATGAAGTAATTTTGATTGGCCTCGCTTACATTCTGGCCCTGGATCAGCTTCTCCAGGCTATCTACCTTTTGCTTTAACGCATCCTGCGTGACCCGGGATTCGCCGCCTTCCGCACCGACATGCTGCCGGCTGCCTATAACGGTATCGTTCTTGAGGTTGGCGATATACAATCCGTCATCGGGGATGGAGACGGTGTATTTGCCCTGGGGCGATTCGACATTCAGGGTAACCGGATCGCCTGTTTTGAAGTCCAGCTCCTGTTCATGATGCGTGGTGCCGTCGCCGTTAGCGATGGTAATATTCTGCTGAGTAGCGTCTACCGTGATCTTGTCGCTGGCGTAGACCAATACTTTTTTCTCGTGACCCTTGCAGGCGACGAGGGACACCGCGATGGCGATGAATAGGAAGCCGGAGATTCGTTGCATAGTTGTAAATATAAGGCCGGCTCCGTTAGAGCCGGCCAGTTGAGTGGAAATTTATTTCGCCTTTGAATAAAGCTCCGCCACCTTATCCCAGTTAACCACCTTCCAAAACGCTCCCAGATAGTCAGCGCGCTTGTTCTGATATTTCAGATAATAGGCATGTTCCCAAACGTCGACACCCAGGACCGGCGTGCCTTTTACTTCGGCTACATCCATCAGTGGGTTGTCCTGGTTGGGCGTGGAGGTGACCTCCAGTTTTCCGTCCTTTACGATCAGCCATGCCCAGCCGCTGCCGAAACGGGAAACACCCGCGGCGTTGAACTTTTCCTTGAACGCGTCAAAACTGCCGAACGTCGTGTGGATGTCATCGGCCAGCTTGCCGGAAGGCGCGCCCGAAGACTTGGGGCTCAGGATCTCCCAGAAGAAGCTGTGATTCCAGTGACCGCCGGCATTGTTGCGGACGGCCGGGCTGATGGTGCCCGCTTTCTTTACCAGCTCTTCAAGGGATTTGCCTTCGTTGGGCGTGCCGGCGATGGCCTTATTCAAATTGTCGATGTAAGCCTGATGATGTTTTCCATGATGGATCTGCATGGTCGTTGCGTCGATGTTGGGCTCCAATGCTTCGAATGCATAAGGCAGCGCGGGAAGTGTAAATGCCATAACAAAATGGTTTAATGATATTAAAAAAAGGATTAAAACCTTGTCAATGCCTGAAGGGAGAACAAATCTACACGAAAAAGGTTACGATCAGCGCTTCGAACGGAAAAAATCCCGCATCAGCGTGGCACATTCTTCGCTGCAAATGCCCTTTATCAATTGGGTCTTAGGATGAAACGGCCAGGGGGCGGGCTGCTCGCCGATGCCCCGCCGATAGCCGTTTTTCTCGTCTTCGGCGCCAAAGACCACCCGGCCGATCTTGCTCCAGTACAGGGCCCCGGCGCACATCAGACAGGGTTCCACGGTGACATAGAGCGCTGCTTCGGGGAGGTATTTGCTGCCGAGGTGATTAAAGGCGGAGGTCAGCGCGATGATCTCGGCATGGGCCGTGCAGTCGGTGAGGCGTTCGGTCTGGTTGTGTCCACGGGCTATGATGCGATTATTCATCACGACGACCGCCCCGATCGGCACCTCGTCCTCTTCATAAGCCTGCCGCGCTTCTTTCAGCGCCTGTTGCATAAAGTATTCGTCATCCATGGGCTGCAAGATCACAAATTTTGCCGAAATTGAGTGGATGAGCGAGCTTGCCCATTCCGCCGATGCCGATCCCCTCCGCCGGTTCTTTCAATCGGGGGCAACGCGATCCTATCACTGGCGGCGCCGGCAATTGCAACTATTGCACCAGGCCATCCGGGCGGAGGAGACGGACATTCATGAAGCGCTGTATGCCGATCTGAAAAAAAGTCCCGAAGAATCCTATGCCACGGAGACCGGTCTCGTACTGGCCGAGATCCGCCATACGCTAAAGCATCTGGCAAAATGGATGCGGCCGCAAAGGACAGGGACCAACCTGGTCAACTATCCCGCGGCATCCCGCGTATACCGCGATCCACTGGGAGTCGTGCTGATCATCGCTCCGTGGAATTATCCGTTTCAATTATCCCTGGTGCCGCTGGCCGCCGCCCTTGCCGCGGGCAACACTGTCCTGCTAAAACCTTCCGAATGGGCGCCGGCGACGGCCGCCGTGATCGAAAGACTGATCACCCGCATCTTCCCGGCCGATCTTGTCCGCGTCGTCTCCGGCGACGGCGCAACGGTGGTCCCGGGGTTGATCAAAAATTTCCGGTTTGATCATATCTTCTTTACCGGGAGCGTTCCGGTGGGTCAGGCCATCTACCGGCTCGCCGCGGAACAGCTGATCCCGGTGACGCTCGAGCTGGGCGGCAAGAGTCCCGTCATCGTCGAAAAAGATGCCAACCTCCGGGTGGCGGCGCGGCGGATCATCGTCGGGAAATTTATCAACGCAGGCCAGACCTGCGTCGCTCCCGACTATCTTCTGGTACACGCCGACGTGAGAGCCGAGCTCCTGGCGCGGCTGCGGGAGACAATCACCGCTTTTTACGGGCCGAATCCCCGGGAGAGCCGTGACTATGGGAAGATCATCAATGAAAAGCAGTTTGACCGGCTGGTAGGCTTCCTGGCGGATGGTAACCCGCTCTGCGGCGGCGATCATGACCGGAGTTCGTTGTATATCGGTCCGACCCTGTTGACGGACGTTAACCCGGCCGCGCCGGTAATGGGTGAGGAGATCTTCGGTCCCCTGTTGCCGGTATTCTCCTATCAGACGACGGAAGAGGCGATGGCGTTTGTCCGCAGGCATCCTGATCCGCTGGCTTTTTATCTTTTTACGGCCAATGGGAAGGTAGAGCAAACCTGGATCGAAGGACTGGCTTTTGGCGGCGGCTGTATCAACAACACCGACTGGCATTTTGCCAATCCGCATCTGCCCTTTGGCGGGATCGGCAAAAGCGGGATCGGGGCCTACCATGGGAAATATTCGTTCGATCTCTTCACGCATCCAAAGGCGGTGATGAAGACGCCGACCGTGATCGATCCGGCGATAAAATATCCGCCATTTAAGGGGAAGATGAAATGGTTTAAGCGGTTTATCCGCTAGGGCGGCCGGGCGTGGGAAAAGCGGGGGGATTGTGGCGGCGGGGCTCGTCAGTAAGCGCAATCCTCTAATTGCCCCTGGGAGAAGGTGGCCACCGCGCGTTCGGGAACAAAACCGGCATAGCGATGCTGCACCTGCTTCAGCACTTCTCCTATTTCCTCCACGGTTTTCATTTGCACCAGCTGGTTGCGAAATTCTTTTATATACGGGAAGCCCTTTAAGTAGTTGGTATAGTGCCGCCGCATCTCCAGGATACCCACAATTGCGCCCTTCCATTCTACCGAACGCATCAAATGATCCCGGATGGCACCGATCCGCTGCTCGATACCCGGCGGCGGCAGATGTTCGCCGGTGGCGAGGAAATGTTTTATCTCGTTGAAGATCCAGGGATAGCCGATCGCCGCGCGGCCAACCATCAGCCCGTCGACGCCATAGCGATCCCGGTAGAGCTTTGCTTTTTCGGGCGAGTCGATATCGCCGTTGCCAAAGATGGGGATCTGGATGCGGGGATTTCCTTTCACTTTTGCGATGAGGGTCCAGTCGGCTTCGCCTTTATACAGTTGGGCGCGGGTGCGGCCATGGATGGTCAGGGCCTTGATGCCGACGTCCTGAAGCCGCTCGGCCACCTCTTCGATGTTCTTCGACTGATCATCCCAACCCAGCCTGGTCTTTACCGTTACCGGAAGGCTCGTGCCTTTTACCACGGCGGCGGTGAGCCGGGTCATGGCGGCCACATCTTTAAGCACGGCGGCGCCGGCGCCTTTACAAACGACTTTTTTCACCGGGCAGCCGAAGTTGATATCCACCAGATCGGGCTGGACGGTATCGACGATCCGCGCACTCATGGCCATGGCCTCTTCGTCACCTCCAAAGATCTGGATACCAAACGGTCGCTCGTATTCGAAGAAATCCAGCTTTTGCCGGCTCTTGATGGCATCCCGGATCAACCCTTCACTGGAGATGAATTCGCTGTACATCAGATCGGCGCCGTTTTGCTTGCAGACATACCGGAACGGGGGATCGCTCACATCTTCCATGGGGGCGAGGAGAAGCGGGAAAGCCGAAATTTGTATCTTGCCGATGTTTACCACGATCGAAAAGGCAAATTTACGCACTTATCGTGGAATTCCATAACGGACCACTGGTTCGCTCGCCTATGACCAATAATGACAAAATCGCACCCCCGCCGGCGCAGTTAGGACTCCTACTAAGGCTGATCGGACTCTGCTTCCTCCTCATGTTCGTGATGGGGCTCCTCGGCGGCAGCCTGCCCAGGCCCATCGCCAATACGACGCTCAAGCTGTTGCAGATGGCCACCACCCTTCTCCTATTCGGCATTCCGGCATTTATCTACGCCCGCCTCAGCTTTCCGCAGAACCCCCTTTTTCACCTCGGATTTCGCCCGGCGCACCGGACGAATTTCTATGTGCTGGGCATCCTGCTGCTGCTTTTTGCCTTCCCGTTGGAGGGCTGGCTGGGTCTGCTGAACCGTCAGCTCCCGCTGCCTGCCTGGACGATAAAGGCAGAGGATGCCGCCGAACAGCAATTGAAGGCGCTCCTGGTGGCAAAGAACAGCTTCGATATCGTGTTCAACCTGGTGGTGGTAGCCATTATTCCGGGTATCTTCGAAGAGATGTTCTTTCGCGGCGTGGTGCAGCGGCTGCTCACGCGGATCACCCGGAAGCCCTGGCTAAGCATCTGTATCGCCGCGGCCATCTTCTCCTTTATGCATTTCGAATTTCTCGGATTTCTGCCGAGGTTCTTTCTGGGGATCCTGCTGGGCGCCCTTTTCTGGTACAGCGGCAGCCTTTGGACCTGCGTCCTGGCGCACTGTCTGTTCAACGGGATCCAGGTGCTGGCGCTGAACTATATGCCGGAGGTCATGGATAATAAAAATCCTTCGATCCCGGCCTATTCCGTGCTGCTAAGTTTGGCAATAGTCATAATATTGCTGGTGGTTATGCGGCGGCAATTCCTGCAATGGCGCGCCGCCGAAGACAATTCGCTCGAATGGCACTAAATCTATCCATACTAAAGACCCGAAGCCTGACGGCTGCCGTATTCGTACTGGTGATGCTGACCGGCCTCCTATGGAATCCCTGGAGCTTTCTGATCCTGTTCAGCGTTATCCATTTTGGCTGCTGGATCGAGTATCAGAAGATCATGGTCCTGATCGACAAGGACTATGCGGGGGCGTCCAGCCTTCACCGGTATAGCGTGATGATCGCGGGCTGGTGCTTTATGCTCTATCTCGTCAACGGCAACCTTCGCCTTGCCGGGATCTCCCTGCATAACGTCGGCTGGTGGGGCTGTTTCGGATTTCTTTGTCTGCTGGCGGTGGGGGAGAT
The DNA here is from genome assembly GCF_036500295.1 of Puia sp. Classification (NCBI taxonomy): domain Bacteria; kingdom Pseudomonadati; phylum Bacteroidota; class Chitinophagia; order Chitinophagales; family Chitinophagaceae; genus Puia; species Puia sp. Next base: position 27,830 of record NZ_DASYCH010000081.1, read on the forward strand.
CGTGCAATTCAAAACGTTAAACATAAAGAACATCGGCCGCAGCGCCCTCGGGCTGCTCTATATCTCCCTGCCGATGGCCCTGCTTACCTGGCTGCGGACGAAATTCTATGGGAGCCCGCTACCCCTTACCGACCGGGTGCCCGTGCTGATGATCATCGGTTCTATCTGGATCAACGATACGATGGCCTATATCGTCGGCTCGCTGATCGGCAGGACGCCGCTGTCGGCCATCTCACCAAAGAAGACCTGGGAAGGAACCATCGGCGGGATCATTCTTGCCATCGGGGTCATGGGCGGTATCGGTGCGTTGATCGGCCCGGACTGGAATCCGTTTTCGGTGGGTCATTGGATGGCCGTTGCGGCGATCTGCGCGGTCGTCGGGACCTTTGGCGATCTGCTGGAAAGTAAAATGAAACGAATGGCCGGTATCAAAGACAGCGGACATATCATGCCCGGCCATGGCGGTTTTCTGGATCGCTTCGATTCGCTGCTGATAGCCACGCCCGTTGCCTGTTGTTACCTGATGTGGGTGATCGGCTAGCGCCGCCGACGCCACCCGCCGCGCCCGCCGATGAACCACTAAAAAGCTTATTTTTGTACAATGACAATACATCGGGAAGGTTATAAGTCCATCGCCATCGGCGCACTGGCCTTTGCCGTTATCAATCTCACCTCTTTTTATTTTATTAGTGCGCATGAGGCCTGGCTTACCGGGCTTCTCTTCCTGGTGACCCTGGGGCTTCTTTTGTTCCTGATCTCTTTTTTCCGCGTTCCATCGCGTAAATTATCGAAGGGTGACAACCTGATCATCTGTCCCGCGGATGGGAAGGTGGTGGTGATCGAAGAGGTCGTGGACGAAGAATATTTCAAAGATAAACGACTGCAGATCTCCATTTTTATGAGCCCGGCCAATGTGCATCAGAACCGGAATCCCACGGCGGGCGAGGTGGTGTACAATCAATATCATAAGGGAAAATATCTCGTGGCCTGGCATCCCAAGTCCTCCACCGAGAACGAACGGCATAGCGTCGTCATCCGCCACCCCAAAGGCGAGTTGCTGGTAAAACAGATTGCCGGCGCCCTGGCCCGCCGGATCGTCAACTATCTCAACGTCGGACAAAAGGTGGAGCAGAGTGCGGAGATGGGATTTATCAAATTCGGGTCACGGGTGGACGTCCTGCTGCCGCCGGGAACGCCGGTGGAGGTGAAGCTGAACCAGACGGTCCAGGGCGGCGTGACGGTATTGGCGAAATGGAAATGATTTTGTAAATTGTGTATATGAAGAAGAATCTACTCCTGCTGGCTATGAGCGCATTTTTATTCTCGGGCGTTTCTTTTGCGCAGACCGGGAAGGATGCCGGTAAGAGAAAGGCCAAGGATTCGACGGCTGCGGTCAAAAAGCCCATGCCGAAGCAATGTCCGGGTAAGACCTGCGGCAAGAAAAAGGATCATTAGGCCGCGGCGGCCGCGGATCGGGCCGGGCGTGAAGGTGTGGGCGGCTGCCTAGAAAATTTCCTCCAATTCTTTTAAGGACGACACCGTATAGGTGGGCTGGATCGACGGCGCAACGCCGAGATGATTCACATACACCTGGTCGATACCCGCGTTGATCGCGCCCTGGATATCCACTTCGATGCTGTCCCCCAGCATGATGCTCGTGGCCGGATCGGCGCCCGTGACGCGAAAAGCATATTCGAAGATCTCCTTATGCGGTTTCAGACTGTTGCTGCCTTCGGAGGTGATGACCTCGCCGAAGTATCCGCTCAATCCCGAATACTGCAACTTACTATGCTGGGTCTTTTGGAATCCATTGGTGATAAGATGCAGCTGATAGCCCTTTCCCTTAAGATAGCTGAGGATCTCGGGCGTATAGGGGAACAGGATCTTGCGGGTGGGAAGTGCGTCGAGGAATTGATCCCCCATCCGGCGCGCCAGGGGTTCATCGCCGATCCTGAAATCGAGCAGGGTCAGCCACATGCGTTTCCAGCGCAGCTCGTCCACCTTGATATAGCCGTTGCGATACCGGTCCCATAGCTTGTCGTTGTGGACGATATATTGTTTGTGAAAAAGGTCGAAATCCGTTATTCCCCGGGCGGCAAGATCCAGGGTGTCATATAGTTGGTTCAGGGTCTGCCGGCTATTGGCCTCAAAATCCCAAAGCGTATGATCCAGGTCGAAGAAAAGGTGTTTATATTGCATTCCAACCGCAAGTTAAGTAATATGAATTGTATCATTACCGGAGCCTCGAGGGGATTGGGAAAAGCCATGGCGGAACGGTTTGCCGCGGGTGGCTACACGCTTTATTGCTGTTCGCGGGATGCCGCAAAGCTGGCCGCCACGGTCGCTGCGCTTTCTGCAAAGTATCCAACGGTTGCCGTCCATGGCCGGCCTGTCGATCTGGGGGATCCCGTGCAGGTGATGGGCTTTGCCGATTGGATCGGCCAGTCCGGTGCGGCGGCGGATGTCCTGATCAACAACGCGGGTCAATTCATTCCGGGGAGCGTTCACAACGAACCTGCGGGAGCGCTGGAAACTCTGATGGCGGTCAATCTCTACAGCGCCTATCATCTTACCCGTCAGCTGCTGCCGGCCATGATGGCTCGCCGCAGCGGGCATATCTTCAACATCTGTTCGGTCGCCTCGATAAAGGCCTATCCCAACGGCGGCGCTTATAGTATCACTAAATATGCGCTGGCGGGGTTTTCCGCCAACCTGCGGGAAGAGATGAAGCCCCATGGCATCAAGGTGACGGCGGTATATCCCGGGGCTGCCTATACCGACTCCTGGGCCGCAAGCGGCATAGACCCCCAACGCTTTATGACGGCCGGTGATGTGGCGGAGATGGTATTTTCGGCCAGCCGGCTTTCCCCTTCGGCTACGGTGGAAGAGATCCTGATGCGCCCGCAGCTGGGAGATATATAAGCGACCCGAGCGCTGACGTAAGCGACCAGAAGCCCGCTGAAAGCCGCCGGCGAACCGCCCGGCGGGCCGTTTTAACTGAGTTTTAACCCTTTCTCAACTTATATTTGTAGGCCGCTATGGATCATGGCCGACTCATAAAATCACCCGTTATCGCGACTACTCTACGCCTCTCGATCTTCCTGCTGATAACTCTTGTTCCGGGGCTCTGCGCCGTCGGCCAGGTGAAATTTACTACGGTCGTCAGCAGTCAGGAGGTCGGCAAGACCGACTATCTCCAGGTGGAATTTGTAGTCGAGAATGCGCGGCAGATCGATGACATGACTCCCCCGAATTTTCACGGCTTCCGGATTGCCCAGGGCCCGATCCAGTCCAGCGGCATGAGTATCGTCAACGGCAATATGTCCCAGTATAAGGCGCTGTCCTTTGTGCTCGAACCGGAAAAGACCGGGAAGTTCACCATCGGCGGCGCCGTCGCGACGGTGGATGGCAAGCACATGCAAAGCAACTCCGTCACGGTTACGGTTCACCCGGGTGGGTCGGGTTCCGCGGGTTCCAGTCCTGCACCCGGCGGCGGGAATCCTTTTGGCAATCCCTTCCTTCAGCCTTCGATGCCCGATCCCTTTGGCCGGGAACCCGGCGAGGTGGAAAAGGATTATGTCTTACGGCCTGGCGAGAACGTAAAAGAGAAGATCCGCAAGAATCTTTTTGTAAAAGTCCAGGTGGACAAGAACACCTGTTATGTCGGCGAACCCATCGTCGCGACGTATAAGCTTTATTCGCGGCTCAGCTCCGAATCCCGTGTCACCAAACGGCCATCCCTCAACGGATTTAGCGTCTATGATATGGTGGACCCCAGCACGGACCCCGTGTCCGTGGAAAAGCTGAACGGGAAGGATTTTACCGTTCATATCATCCGCAAGACCCAGCTGATCCCGCTGCAGGCGGGTTCCATCGATCTGGACCCGGTGGAGGTGGAGAACACCGTCCATTTTGTAAAAGGGTCGGGTAACCGCGAATCACGTCGGAGCGCCGCCACCCTGCGCGATCTGTTTGACCAGATGACCGACGAAAGCAATCTCGGCCCCGAAGTGGACGAGAATGTCACACTCGACACAAAACCCGTGACCATCACCGTCAAGCCGCTTCCCGAAGAGAACAAGCCCGCCGGGTATAGCGGCGCCGTGGGCAATTTCTCGGTGGAGGCTTCACTCGCCAGCAATACCGTTGCGGCGCAGGATGAGAACACCCTGCATGTCGTCGTAAAAGGCAAGGGGAATCTCCCGGTCTTTGCGGCGCCTCCCGTGACCTGGCCGGATAGCATAACGGCCTTCGACCCGACGTCAAAGGAAGACGTGAATAAGACGGTGTCACCGATGACCGGCTCGAAATCGTTTGATTACGTGTTCGCGCCAAAGAGGGCCGGGCACTATACCATTCCTGCCGTCAACTTCTCCTATTTCGATCCTGCTTCGCAGTGTTATAAGACGGCCGAAACAAAACCGCTGGAGCTGCAGGTCTCGCCCGTGCTCAGAAAGAGCAGGAAAGGCCCGGTGACCGATGTCGCCCCGGAAGAAGGTTCGCTACCCGCCCGCATCGGCAGTTTTCTTCAAGATCGCATGGAATGGGTGATCGCCGCCCTGCTTGTCACCGGCGTCACGATCTATTTCTGGCGGCAGCATAACCGCATTAGCAAAAGCGATGCACAGAAGAAGAGTACCGCGCCAAAGCTGACCGTGCAGCCCGTAACGGTCGCGCCGCCGATGTCGGCCAATCGCACCAATGCGCCGCAGCTGCCAACTTCGCCGGTGCCCGCGTCGCCGCCGCAGGATCCCAGCCACAAACAGGCGATCTCCTCACTGCCGTCCGCGGCCTATGTTCCGGCGACGCCACCCGCGGATCCGCTTGTGGATGCCAGACAATATTTTGAGAATGGGGACTCCAAGGCTTTTTACCGGGAGATCAACCGGGCGATCTGGAAGGCCGTAGGCAAGAAACTCGATCTGCCCGCCAGTGAGTTGAATAAGTCCAATGCCGTGCGGCACCTTCGGCAGCGCGGCTGGGACGAGACGGCCTTGCTTTCCCTGGAAAATATTCTGGGTGAATGTGAGATGAACCTGTATACTCCGGCCTATGACCGGTTCAATATGGAGTTGCTGTTGCGGCAGACGGAGCGGGTGATCGAGCGATTGGCCTGACGCGGCTGGGGGCCGTGCGGCCGAAGATCAGAGAAGGCCGGACTTTAGACGGGGCGCCGTTATTCCGTATACTTATACCCAACGCCCCGCACGGAATGAAAATACTTCGGGTGCCGGCTGTCCTCCTCAAAATATTTCCTGAAGTTTAGCACGAAATTATCGATGGTGCGGGTGGTGGGATACACATTATACCCCCAGACGGCCTGCAGGATCTTCTCCCTTGTCACGACCTCGTTCCGGTTTTCGATCAGCAGCTTCAGCAGCATCGCCTCTTTCTTGCTGAGTTGAATCCGTTCGCCATCCTTTGTCGTGGCTTCCTGCGCCCTGAAGTCGATGATGTTCTTCCCAAAGCTGTATACATCCCCAAAAGAATCCTTTTCCTGCATCTTCTTGTTCTTCTCGATGAGCTTTTTTATCCGCAGGAGCAGCTCTTCGAGATTGAAGGGTTTTGTAAGGTAATCATCGGCGCCCTTTTTCAACCCCAGCACCCGGTCGGCGCTGGCATTCCTGGCGCTGAGGATCAGGATCGGGACGTCGTTGTTCTGAACGCGGATAGTCTCGGTGACGCTGATGCCATCGACACCGGGAAGCATGACATCGAGGATTATCAGGTCGAAATATTCCGACTGGACAGCCTTCAGGGCCTGTTGTCCGTCATAGGCGGAAGTGATCTCATACCCCTCCAGCTCGAGGTTTAGCTTTAGCGCCTCGTGGAGATTTTCTTCGTCCTCGACCAGCAGGATGGAAACTTTTGAGCTCATACCATCTTGAATGTAACTGTAAAAATACTTCCAATGGGGGAATTATCGGCGACTTTCAGGATCGCATGGTGATCGTCGGCTATTTTCCGGCAGAGATACAGGCCCAGGCCCGTTCCTTTGGTCTGGCGGGTGGACTCCTGACCCGTGCGATAAAATTTATCGAAAATTTTCTTTTTCTCGTCCTCGGGGATACCCGGACCCTGATCGGCGATCGCGAGGCAGACGGCCCGGCCTTTTTTCTCCAGGCTTACGGTAACGACGCCTTCGCGGGGGGAATACTTCAGGGCGTTTTCCACGAGGTTATTGACCAGCAATTGCAACAGGAGGGGATCGCCGAGGATCGTGCAGCCGGGTTCGATCCGTTCGGCCCAGCGCCGGTCGGGAAACCGATGGGCAAAGTCCTGCATCGCATGTTTGACCAGGGCCGAGAGATCGAGGGATTCTTTTGACTGGATGTATTCGCCTTCCAGCTGCGAAGCGACCAGGATATTCGTAGCCAGGGTATCTAGCCGGTTTGTTTCCTGGAGGGCTGCCTGGATCATCTTTTGTTGCTTCTGTTCATCCAGCCGGTGCTTGAGAAGGGTTTCCAGGTTGAGTTTGGTGACGGCGATGGGCGTTTTGAGCTCGTGGGTCACCGCCATCATGAAATTTTGTTGTTGCAGTTGCAGCCTTATCTGCCGGCGGACCTCCCGGTAGACGAAGATGGCGCCGAGCAGGATCAGTCCCAGGAAGGTGCTTCCTTCGCCGACATACTGGGCGGTTCGCTTTTTCTTCTGGGCGACGATCGCGTCATATTTAACGGTGTAGCCGGGGTCGGCGGGATTAAGCTCGGCGATCTGGTAATTGGAGATCTGCCGGCTGCGTTGTTCGAGGGCGATAAACCAGTAGCCCAGCCCGGTGACGATATACGCCAGCAGAACCCAAAACACGGTAATAGCCACCGCCAGGCGTTTCTTTTTGAATAACATAGTTCCCGATTTTGAAGATGCCGGAACCATCTGGCGCCGCTGCGCCGGGTGAAATGCCCGGACGGCAGGTTACCGCAGCAGCTATGGCGCTCTTTCGATACGCACCCCGACATTCAGGATATGCTTTAACGGGTCTTCCCGCATTACCTGCTCGAGGGCAAAGGAATATTCCCCCGGCCGGCTGAATTTCGTCGATTGCTGGATCACTACGCGTTGTTCATAGATGTCTTCCATGCCGGTACCCAGCCAACCTTTGTCGTTTGTAGCCAGTAACAGGTCATAACGGTCGTTGCGGACCACGGAATCCCCCGGCTGCCGGATGGAACCCCGGATCCAGATGTTATTGTAGTTGTATGCATCGGTATGCCGGATCACGATAAACACCGTATACCGGTAAGCCGTGTCCTTGTCGCTGATGTCAAAGGTGAAGGTGGGGCGAAAATTCCCGGCCCATTGCTGACCGGGGAGGGGGATATCTTTTTCATACATGCCGTCGGGCCGGGTACAGGCCGTCCATTGAAAGGCGGTCACGGCGAGCAGGAGTACAAGGAAGTTTTTCAATTCGGCGAATTTTAAAATGGCGGTTTTGATGCAAAAATAATAGGATTATAATACATTCAAAACCTGTTCTTTTGCCTTTTCCAACTCATCTTTCATCAGCACAACGCATTGCTGGATGGTCGAGTCATAGGCCTTGGAACCCGTCGTATTGATCTCCCGGCCGATCTCCTGCAGGATAAAGGACAGCTTCTTTCCTTTGCTGTCGTCGCCCTCCTTCAGGATGCTCCGGAAATAGTCACAATGGTTTTTCAGCCGAACCTGCTCTTCGCTGATATCGATCTTTTCAATGTAATAGATAAGCTCCTGTTCGAGCCGGTTGGGGTCGTAGGTTTCCTTCCCGACATGTTCTTCCAGCAGCTTTTTCAGTCCTTCTTTGATCTTCGTCTGCCGGAGGGGTTCCAGCTTGATGATCTCATCCTGCTGGCGAAGGATATTGGTGATGCGCAACTGGAGGTCTTCCTCGAGGGAGACGCCTTCGTTGAGCCGGTGTGCGTTAAGGTCATCGATGGCCATGAGGATCACCTTTTCGAATTCCTGCCATTCCGCGTCCGTGAGGGTATCGCTGGTGGGGGTGATGACCTCGGGAAGCTTGACGAGGGTGCTGAGGATATTGGAAGGGTCAAGCTGCAGTTCGTTGGAGAGATCGGCGAGAGCGCGATAATAGGCCTTGGCGAGATCGGTGTTGATGCTGACGGGCTTCGCGTTCCCCGTTTGCTTGAGGCTGATGGTACAGTCCAGCGAACCTCTGCCCAGCTTTTCCGAGAGAAGCTTCCGGATGGGGAATTCAAAGGGTTTTAAGAATCCGGGTAGCTTCAGTTGCAGCTCGAACTGTTTTCCGTTCAGGGATTTGACGTCCACCTGGAAGGTTTTGTCTCCTACTGCCTGTTCCGCGCGACCAAAGCCGGTCATCGATTTGAGCATAATGTCATTATTTAATGGTTGGGTATGGTGACCCGTATTGGGCCGGACCCGTTATGGCACAATTTAGTGATTCCTTTCGGCAAACAGCAACGAATAGAGCTGTTGCCGGGTCATGGACCGCATTTCTCCGGACGCCAATCCGTTCAGATCGAGTTTTTCTATCCGGTGACGGATCAGCCGGAGTGTCGGAAACCCCACTTGCGCCGTCATCTTGCGCACCTGTCTGTTCTTTCCTTCCCGGAGCACCAGGCTGATCCAACTGGTGGGGATGGTGGCGCGAAAGCGGATGGGTGGATGCCGGTCCGGCACCGGTGGCGGCGTCTCGAAGGTGGAGGCCCGGGCGGGGAGGGTGCGATAGGGCTTGCCGTCGATGTTAATGGTGACGCCCGTCGACAACAGATGCAGGGCGGCGGGTGTGATCGCGCCTTCCACCTGCGCCCAATATTCCCGGTCATGTGCGAAGAGGGGATTCAATAGCCGGTTGTTAAGATCGGGGTCATTGGTCAGGATAAGGAGTCCTTCGCTGTCAAAATCCAGCCGGCCGACGGGATAGCAATCCACGGGAACGGGGAAGAAATCTTTCAATGTCGCCTTTCCTTCGGTGGAAGTGAATTGGGAAAGGACCTGGAAGGGTTTGTATACAATGTAGTATTGGTGCGCGTTTGCGGGCATTGATCTCTTTTGATAGTTGGGGATTTGCAAAAGAAAAAGCCCGGTGCGAAACCGGGCTTTCAATATATGGATGGGTTAGTAAGTACCGGGAAATAAATTTCCCTACACAATATTAAAAATAATTTTCTCTATCTAAAAAAATTTTCCAATAAATTTTATTCACATTTTTTTTTGACTTGTGGAAAATGGCCACACTTGAATGCATCGTCAACCGGACTTTGCGCGAATTCCACGTGGCCTTTACACGAATTCCACGCTACCTTTGCTCCTGTCGAACGCATCCTTTACTCAAATTCATTACCATGCAATTTCCTTCTCCCGTATCCATTCAATGGTTGGCTGAATTCCTGGGCGCCGGGCTGATCGGTGATAAAAACGGTCAGGCCACCGGCATCAACGAGATCCATAAAGTAGAAAAAGGCGATCTTGTATTTGTCGATCATCCCAAATATTACGACACCTGTATCCGCAGCGCAGCGACATACATCATCATTAACAAAGTTGTGGAAGTCCCGCCGGGCAAGGCTTTGCTTGTGGTCGACAACCCCTTCGAAGCATATTTGAAGATCGTCCGTCACTTCCGGCCCTTCGAGCCGGCGACGAAGATGATCAGCGACTCGGCCACCATCGGCAAGGGAACCTATATCTATCCCGGCGCCTTTGTCGGACATCATGTATCCATCGGCAACGACTGTGTCATCCACCCCAACGTAACCATCCTCGACCATTGTATCATCGGCGACAATGTGGTCATCCAGGCCGGAACGGTCATCGGTTCGGACGCGTTCTACTACAACGGCAAAAAGGATCGCGAGGTCTGGTACCGGCGGATGGAAAGCTGCGGCCGGGTGGTGATCGGGGATTTTGTCGAGATAGGGGCAGGGTGCACGATCGACCGGGGGGTGACCCATGATACGGTGATCGGCAAGGGATCGAAGCTGGACAATATGATCCATATCGGTCACGATACGGTTACCGGTAAAAATTGCCTGTTTGCCGCCCAGGTCGGCATTGCGGGTGCGGTGGAGGTCGGTAATGGAGTTATCCTCTGGGGGCAGGTAGGTGTAAGCAAAACGCTTACCATCGGTGACAATGCGGTGGTCATGGCGAAGAGCGGTGTGCCCGGTTCGCTCGAAGGGGGAAAGGCCTATTTGGGTATCCCGGTGGAAGAGGCGTCGGTGAAGAAGCGGGAATTTGTTTGGGTCAAAAGGATCCCCGAACTCTGGAAGAAGGTTATGCAGGGGTAAAGCTTATTCGGGCACAGGAGCCGCGGGAAGCGGCTCGACCGAAGGTCAATAATCCAATGCTTGCACGGATAAGGCTAATTTGAAAGCTAAGCCTTATTCAGGCAAGTAATCATAGGGCAGCAGCTCCGCCAGCTTCTTCCAGGACCAGTAACCAATATTGCTGACATCGCCCTGATCGTAGAAGTACCCATTTTCCTCGATAACGAAACCATTGGCAATGTCCAGCGCCGAGATCTGGGCTGCCGTCGTAAGCGGGTACTTATTTTGGGTGAGGTATTTCCGGTCGGGCGCCTGGCTGGTGTAGCTGACGCGCAGTCTTCCCTGGATATTTATCTCCACATCACCACTGTCGCGGGAGTAGATCTTCGGGTCATAGGGGCCCGATACCCGCCGCATCACCGTGCTGCCGCTGTCGGCGAGCTCGAGGACAAACCCTTCGTCATCGAGGGTGCTGTCATACCAGCTGCGGATAAAATGCAACCGGGAGCCGGAATAGGAGAACAGGCGATTCTGTTTCCAGGTTTGCTGCTGGTCGGGGCTGCCGTCGAGACTTTCAAACAACGGATACCCGGTATAGCTCCCGATATTTCCGGTGTAGTCATAGACAAAGGAATCCAGCTGGTATTTTATCCGGTAGCCAAGGGCATTGTTGGTAACGACCAGCGCATCGGTGGCTTTTACCCGAAGCTTGTTGCGTTTCTTATAGAAATAGAACTTTAAGACTTCCTTGTTGTCGAGGGTGCATTGCCCCGCGTTGGGTGTGGTGCCGATAAAATTATCGAGAAAGAACTGCCCGTATTTTTCCCAGCCATCGGCAACCTCGGCGCTACCGGTAACCACCGCCTGTTCGAGACTTTTGTCCTGTTCTTTCAATTGCACCTTTAGGGTGTCGGCGGCGTTATGGTCCTTGCCGATGCGGATGACCTGGGTCTCGTAGCTAGTATAGGAAATGACGAGGTCATAGCCGCCGTTGGCGAGCCGAAGGTGGAAGCTTCCGTCGCTTTTCGAGAGCGTGCCTACGGTGGTATTCTGGCAGAAGACCGAGGCGCCGACAAGCGGCTGGCCGGATTTATCGAGGACTATGCCGTCGATGGGGAAGGTCTTTTCCTGGGAAAGAACGGAAAGGGAGAAGGCAAAGGAGAAGAGGAGGAGAAACAGGGCCCGTACATCTATGCTCGGTTTCATGGATATTGTTTTGTAGCGGTAAGATAGTCAACCGCCGCGTAATATGGAAGAGGCGCGGCTATTTTTAATGTCCTTCGGCCAGCCTGCCCGCGGCCGGCTGCAGGGGCATACTCCGCAGATACTCACCGCAGGCCTCTTTTATCGTCTTTTCGAGTGGGGTAAATTGAAAACCGGGTAATTGAGCGAGGATCTTGCTGTTGTCGAAATAGGTACGGCTCTGCGCAACCCTTGCACTTTCCCGCGTGAGGATCGAAGGTTTACCCGAGAAGCGGCTCTTGATGCGCTCCTTTCGCCAGGCGATACCCGCTAAAAAAGGGGTGGCTTCGCGCGAGGGCGGTTTTTTCCCAAACCCGGCGGCCATGTCCCCGAACAAACGCCGGAAGGTCCAGTTGTCGCCGTTGAGGATATACCGCTCTCCGCGGATATCGCTTTCCAGGAGGGCGACGATCGCCCGCGCAACATCCTTTACGTCGACAAATCCGTTGACTCCCTCCGTATACCAGGGGAATTCCTGCCAGGCGCTGCGGAAAAGCGCACAGCTGGAATGGTTCCAGTCACCAAAGCCCAGTATCGTGCTGGGATTGACGATCACCGCGGGCAATCCTTCGCCGATACCCCGCCAGACTTCGATCTCCCCGCGAAATTTGCTGATCGCATAACGGGTGTTCCACTTGCTTTCCTCCCAGGATTTTTTTTCGGTGACGGTCTCGCCGTTGCCCGTCCGGCCCAGCGCGGCTACCGAACTGACATGAACGAACCGGCGGATATTCTGTTCCAGGGCCAGGTTGACGACATTGGCCGTTCCTTCGATATTGGTGTGATAGATCTCGTGCCGGTCGTTGCGGGAAAAAGAGAGTTTCGCGGCGGAATGGACGACGGCATCCATTCCTTCCATGGCTTCCGCGAGCCCGATGACGTCCAGGATATCACCGGCAACCCACTCCACCTGGTCGAAGATATGGGCGGGAATAAAGGCGGGCAACGCAGTGCCGCGGCGAAGGGCTCTCACGGCCCATCCATTCTCCAGCAGTTGGCGGATGAGATACGCTCCGAGAAAGCCTGTCCCGCCGGTGACCAATATCCTGCCTTTATCCTTTTGATTATGCATAGGGGTAATATCCTTTTCGGGTCTTCCGGCCTAATTCACCTTTTTGAACTTTTTCCTGTTGGATAGGAGAAGGGCGCAGCCTGACCGGTCTGCCCATCGCCTCGTATACGCTGCAGCTGACTGCATAGTTGATATCATTGCCGATGAGGTCCATCAGCCGGAAGGGACCCATCCGGAATCCCGATGCTTCCATCAGGGCGTCGATCGTCTCCAGATCGCCGATGCCTGCCTCCAGGAGCCGCATCGCCTCGAGATAATAGGGCCTCGCTACATGGTTGACGATGAAACCGGGGGCATCTTTACAGAGCACCGCGGTCTTGCCCATTTGCCGGGCGACATCGAGGATGGCATTTGTCGCCGCTGCGGCCGTATGTTTCGTATTGACCACCTCCACCAGCTTCATGAGCGGAGCGGGGTTGAAAAAATGCATGCCGATAAACCGCTCCGGCCCCGGGATGGCGGCCGCCAGCAGATCGAGCGATAAAGAAGAGGTATTGGAAGCCAGGATCGTTTCCCTGGCGTTGCGCTCTGCCAGCTTTGTAAACAGCGTGGTCTTGGCTTCGGGTTGCTCGATGATGGCTTCGATGATCAGGTCGGCCACACAGTGGTCGATATCGGTGATGCAGGATAGGCGCCGGAGAATGGCCTGTTGCTCTTCGGGAGCCAGTTTCTTTTTTTCGGTGAGGACTTCCAGATTTTTTTCGATGGCTGCCCTGCCCTTCTGCACCATTGCGGCATCGACGTCATACAGCAGGGTTTGGTAATCGCCCATGGCCGCCACCTGGGCGATGCCGCTGCCCATGGTGCCCGCTCCGCAAACGCCGATCGTTTTGATCATTTTGTCAAATAAATTAGTTATTGACTACTATTTTTGTCATGAGATAAAATACTTAAATTGCCCATAACGCCATTAAAAGAATTTTCCGCAAATATGAATATAGCAATAAGGAAAAAGCCATCGCTCGGAATCGGCCTGTTTACTATCCCCGATGTTGCAAATATCTTGAATTTAAACAAGATTCTTGTGCGGAGATGGCTGAAAGAGTATTGGGAAAACCAATTTGGCAATAAACCGGCAAGTTTCGCTTCTTGGGGAAAAGGAAGGGAGAAATCGGTGCATTTTTATACGCTGATAGAATTTTATGTTTTTTTTCAGCTTAGAAAGCATGGCGTAAGTGCACAAAACATCGCAAAATCGCATGAAATAATTGGTCAGGAACTCAAAATCTCATTCCCATTTGCTAATTCGTTTATTCTAACTGATGGGAAAAAGATTTTTTATACCACAGACGGAGAAGTGATCATTAATGCGGATAGGTCGAAACAAATAAACTTTAAGTCGATAATTGAGCATTTTTGCCACAAGATTGATTTCGATAAGGATCATCAGGCGCTTCGCTACTGGCCTTTGGGAAAGGAGAAAAATATTGTTGTGGACCCTCAGCATCAACTCGGCCAACCGACGATCAAGAACACGAATATTCTTGCTGAGACCATCTATGGCATGTATACATCAGGAGAAAAGATCAGTTTCATCTCGTCACTTTATGATATTCCCGAAAGTGATGTCAAGGCTTCAATAGAATTTTTTAAGAAAGCGGCATAATGAAAATCTACATAGACGAAAATATGCCGCCGCAACTTGCCGAAGGGCTTTCCGTCTTGGAAAAGCCGAATAATGAAGGAGTTGAGGTTTATTCCATTCAAAGGGAATATGGGAGGGGTATTTCGGATGAAGAATGGATTCCTCAAATCGGCCAGGTTAATGGTGTCGTAATCACCCAGGACTCCAGAATGCAAAGAGTAAAATCCCAATACAATTTATTAAAGCAGTACAAGCTTGGGATTTTTTATCTGATCCCACCAGGTAAAAAGGGGTACACATACTGGGAAATGGTGGAAAAAATCATACTTAACTGGCAGGAGATCAAAGGCATAATAAGAAAAAATAAAACTCCTTTTGCCTTTAAGATCACAGCCAGAAAAATAGAGAAAATAGGGTAATCTCACTCTACACGGCTCCGGTAAATTGCTTCAAAAAGCGGACATCATTCTGGGAATAGAGGCGAAGGTCGTTGACGCGGTATAGAAGCTGACAGATGCGTTCGATGCCCATACCGAAGGCAAAGCCCGTGTATTTGTTGCTGTCGATACCAAAGTTGTCGAGCATTTTGGGATGGACCATGCCGCTGCCGAGGATCTCCACCCAGCCGGTATGCTTACAAACCGAGCAGCCGCTGCCGCCGCAGATCCGGCAGTTGATATCCATCTCGGCACTGGGCTCGGTAAACGGGAAATAGGACGGGCGGAAACGGATGCGCACATCCTTGCCGAACAGCTCCTGCACAAAGAAGTAAAGTGTCTGCTTCAAATCGGCAAACGACACGTTCTCGTCCACGTAAAGCCCTTCGGTCTGATGGAAGAAACAATGGGCGCGGGCGCTGATCGTTTCGTTGCGATAAACCCGTCCCGGGCAGATGATGCGAATCGGGGGCTTCTGCTTTTCCATCACCCGGGCCTGAACGCTGCTGGTATGCGTACGCAGCAGCCAGTCGGGGTTCTGATTAATATAGAAGGTGTCCTGCATATCCCGGGCGGGATGGTTCTCGGGCAGGTTGAGTGCGGTGAAATTATGCCAGTCATCCTCTATCTCCGGGCCTTCGGCCACGGAAAAACCCAGCCGGCCGAAGATGTGGACAATCCGGTTACGCACCAGGGTGATCGGATGATGGGTCCCGACCGGCAATGCGTCGCCGGGAAGGCTGAGGTCGATGGTATGGACGGTGCCGGCCTCACCGGAATCGAGCCGGCTTTTCCAATTCTCATAGGTGGATTCGGCCAATTGTTTAAACTCGTTGAGTATCTGGCCAAACTCCTTCTTTTTATCACCGGGTACGTTTTTCATCTCGGTGAACAGCCCTTTTACGATGCCCTTGGTTCCCAAAAAACGGATACGGTAAGCTTCCAGCGACTCTGCCCCATTCGGTACGATGGCGGAAATCTCCTGTTTGTATTGTTCAATTTGTTGTAACAACTGGTCCATGGTACAAAGATAATTTATTTAATGTAGCTTGCGCCAAAACGTCACTCATGTCGCCCAACCTGCATATCAGTGATTTTCTCGAACCCATCAGCATGGCCCAACTGTCGCAGGACCAGGGATATAGGGATGGGCAGATCGGGAAGCTGATCGATGTCTACGACGAGACATTTCCGGATGTATATAATGCCGATCTGGTGCTTGTCGGCTGTGAAGAAGAACGGGGTATCGGCCGGAATCTGCGGGAGTCCGGTGGACCGGATGCCATTCGCGAACAGTTTTATCAATTGTACTACTGGCATCCCGATATCAAGCTGGCCGATGTCGGGAATATCCGCGCCGGCGCCACGCTCAACGATACGTATGCGGCCCTGAAGACCGTGTTGCGGGAGCTGACGGCCATCGGTAAAACCGCGGTGATCCTCGGCGGGAGCCATGATCTTACCCTGGGCCAATACTATACCTATTCGGATAAAAAGCATATCATCGAAGCCACGGGGGTAGATGCGCTTATCGACCTCGATATCCACTCCCTCAACCGGAGCGACAATTTCCTCATGGAGATGCTCACGGGTGAACCCAACTACATCCATCATTATAATCATATCGGGTTTCAGAGCTATTACGTGCATCCGCATATGCTGGAGACGATGGACAAATTGCGGTTCGATTGTTTCCGGCTGGGAAGTGTGAAGGATAATATTGAGGAAATGGAACCGGTGATACGCAGTTCGCACTTGTTCACCTTCGATATCTCTGCGATCGCGCATTCCTTTGCGCCGGCCAATATGCTTTCGCCAAACGGTTTCAACGGCGAGGAAGCCTGTATCCTGATGCGATTTGCGGGGCTGAGCCAAAATGTCAATACGGTCGGCATTTACGGCTATCTGCCCGGGCGGGATCATGCCGGGCTGACGGCGCGGCAGATCAGCCATATGCTGTGGTATCTGATCGATGGGAAGAGCAAGGGGCGGCGCGAAGCGCAGCTTTCCGACCGCGATCTCTTTGTCGAGTACCGAACGGCTTTTTCGGAGGTGGAGACCACCTTCCTGCAGAGCAAGAAGACTCAGCGTTGGTGGATGCAGCTGCCCGACAATAAATTTATCGCCTGCTCTTATCAGGATTACCTGCTGGCCAGCAGCAACGAGATCCCCGAGCGCTGGCTGCGGGCGCAGGAACGGGGATAGGCGGGATAGCGGCGGCGCGATGATGCGACGCACGACGATGCGGGATAGGGCGGCGGGATACGATAGCGGGATAGGGCGGCGGGATACGATGCGGGATAGGGCGGCGGGATACGATAGCGGGATCCGACCGCGGGATCCGTCGGCGCGATGCCCCCGATCCGCGGTGTTTTTCCTATATTGCACGGTATGATCCACAGACTCGCCATTGCCCTCCTCCTGCTTGCCGCCTGTAGCTGGCAGGCCTGCTCCCCGACCCGTACCGCAGTCTCCGCCCCGGGCGCCGCTTCTTCGAAGTCAAAAGAGCCGCTACAGCAATTTACCGAAGAAACGCTGCTGCGCCAGCCCGGTCTTCTGCCTGCGCAGGTGGGCCTTTGTCTGTTCGATGCCACCACGGCCACCTACCTTTTCAATTACCAGGGCGATAAATATTTTATCCCGGCCAGCAACACTAAATTATTCTCGCTATACGCCGGGTTGAAACACCTCGGCGATTCGCTGGTGGGTATGCGTTACCGGATGACGGACACCGCGTTGTTCATCCTGCCGGCCGGCGACCCGACCCTGCTGCATCCCGCGTTTCCCGATCAGCCGGTGATCCGGTTTCTGCAAAATTCCCACCGCAATATCTATCTCACGGAAGGCAACTGGCAGGACCGCCCCTTTGGCCGTGGCTGGGCCTGGGACGACTATAATGACGACTACATGCCGGAGCGCAGCGCGTTCCCCGTGTATGGAAATTATATCCGGTGGATACAGGATACGGTCTCCAGTTCGTTCTATTCGATTCCCGAGGTCGACTGGCGGGTGCGGTTCTCGCCTGATTCGTCGAGACAGGGTTTCAACGTGAAGCGCGATGTTCATGAGAATGTCTTTGTCATCACCGAGGGGCGGGGCCGCGTGCATGAGCAGGATGTGCCTTTTATAACGGAGGGCATCGCTTCGGCGGCGACGTTGCTGAAAGACACCGTCGGCCGGGTCGTCGGTATCCGCAAGGCCCTGCCGGCTGTATTCAATGCTGCGGGTTCCGCTGCCACGTCCGCGGGTTCCATGGCTACGACCGGGGGACCCGTTGGCGCTGCGTCGACTGGCGCCGCATCCTCGGGCTTCGGCATCATCCATTCCCGGCCGGTGGACTCGATGTTCCGGCCGATGATGCACAACAGTGACAACTTCTTTGCCGAGCAGACCCTGCTCATGGCCGGAAATGAATGGCTGGGGAAAATGAACGATGGCCGGATCATCGACACGCTGCTTAACGGCGATCTGAAGGGCTTGCCCCAACGGCCTATCTGGGTAGACGGCAGCGGGCTCAGCCGGAACGATCTCTTTACTCCACAGGATTTCGTCTGGCTTCTGAACAAGATGAAGGGCGAGTTTGGCCTCGAACGCCTCAAGACCATCCTCCCCACCGGCGGCACGGGCACCCTTTCGTCCTATTACAAACAGGACAGCGGCTTCATCTTTGCCAAGACCGGGAGCCTCTCCGGCGTCGTCGCGCTTAGCGGATTTCTCATCACCAAAAAGAACCATCTGCTGGTGTTCTCCATTTTGATCAACAATTATACCGGCAGCGGCGTCACCGTTCGCCGGCAAATGGAACAATGGATCCATCATATCCGGGATAATTATTAGCGGCTAGATGGCCGCCGAAAAATTTTTCGGCCAACTATCGGCCGAATAGCTTTTCCACATAGTCTTTTTTGAACTCGATATAGGTGGGGTCGCCGCCGGGAGTGACGTTGTGCTGGACACAGGCGAAGAGATCGTCGACCAGCATCCGCATTTCCTTTTCTGCCAGCGCGG